>NZ_RYDG01000003.1:0-67207 GCF_003970305.1 Flavobacterium sp. LB2P53 | reverse complement strand
ATACCAAATCTGTGAAATTATAAATCCAAACAATTGTGATACTGCCACCGTTAGCGTTACCGTTACTGCGCCTGCTATTGTCGCTAATGATGATGTTTTTTCAATCGAAAATTGTACTTCAGTAGGATTGTTAGGAAGTGTTTTAATAAATGATTCAATAAATGGAAACCCGGTAGTGGCTTCAGCGGTAAACATCTCTTTAGTTTCTGGACTAAATTCAAACATTCAATTGGATAACCTTGGAAACATCAATATATTAAATGGAACAATTCCTGGAACGTACGTTTTAACGTATCAAATATGCGAAAAATCAAACACTGAAAACTGTGATACTGCTGTAATAACAATAATCATTAAAGATAGTACTGCGCCTGTCTTTGCATCATTACCAGTGCAATCAACGATACAATGTAGTACTACTCCTGATTTTGCTCAAGCAACAGCTACTGATACCTGTAGTTCTGTTACACTAACATTTGTTGACGCAACGGTTCAAGGAAGTTGTATTGGTTCTTATACGATAACAAGAACATGGACCGCTACTGATTTAGCAGGAAATGCAACTACTGCTTCTCAAAGGATCAGTGTACAAGATACTAACGGCCCAACCACAACAACTGAGTTTGCATCTAATATTAATGTAAATTGTGATGCTATTCCTTTGAAACCGGAACTTATATTTACAGATAATTGTTCAACTGTTTCCCCCGCACTATTTACTGAAAAAATTACTAACAGCTCACTTAACTCCTACTCAATTGTCAGAGAGTGGTCTGTTTCTGATTCTTGCGGGAATGTTTCTAAATTTACTCAAATTGTGAATGTAACAGCATCAAATAACGCCACACCAATTGTAAGCTCTGCGTGTAATGGTGACTCTTCAACAATCAATATCTTTAATTTGTTACCCGAGGGAACTCTAATAAATGGAACTTGGACAGATGTTGATAATACTGGCGCATTGCAAGGAAATATCTTATCGCCTTTTGGTTTGACTTTAGGAAACAAAGTTTTTGAGTATCGAATTAATGACGAAATGTGTCCAAAAAGCATCCAGTTAACAGTGAATATTAACGATGATTGTATCGTTTTAGGATGTGGAAACATAAAAGTCCATAATGCTTTTTCGCCAAACGGAGATGGTATAAACGAAGTATTTGTAATCGATAATATTGAAAACACAACTTGCTACCAAGAGAATACGGTTGAAATATATAACCGTTGGGGTGTATTAGTTTTTGAAACAAAAAACTATAATAATCAAACTAATAATTTTGAAGGTATATCTCGTGGAAGAACAACTATTAGTCAATCTTCTGGATTACCTACCGGTACTTATTTTTACATCTTAAATTACAGTGCTATTAATGGGAATGGCAAAGTGGAAATCAAAAAATTAGACGGGTATTTATACCTTAGTAAATAATCTTGAATTAATTTAAAAATCGGAGGATTCTTTTTTGTCCTTCGGTTTTAAAAATGAATTAGCACTATTCTTTAACAAAAATAGAATTGACATTATCCTAAATACCCTTTTGAACCTTTTTTAAATAATTAGTTCAAACAAAATAAAAAAGCAACTATGAAAACAAAAATATTTTTAATCCTATTGATGTTTACAGCATTTACAAGTTATGCACAACAAGATGCTCAATTTACACAATATATGTACAACACAATCAATATCAATCCGGCCTATGCAGGATCTAGAGGAGCATTAAGTATTTTTGCTATGCACCGCACACAGTGGGTGGGTTTAGATGGTGCTCCTGTAACAAATGTAGCTTCGATTAATACACCGCTAAATAATAACAATCTAGGTTTAGGAATTTCTTTTATCAATGATAAAATTGGTCCCACCAATGAAAATACTATTTCTGCCGATTTTTCATATACCATACAAACCTCAGAAACATTTAAACTTTCTTTTGGCATAAAAGGTACCGCAAATTTATTCAATTTGGATATATCTAAATTAAATCCTGTAGATGCTTATCCTGTAGACCAAAGTATACAAAATATTGATAATAAGTTTTCTCCAAATATTGGTACAGGTGTTTATTTACATTCGGATAAAGCGTATGTAGGTTTTTCTATTCCTAACTTTATCGAATCAGACCGCTATGATAATAATGAAGTTGCCATATTCAAAGAAAAAATAAATTATTATTTAATTGCAGGATATATATTTGATTTAAATAGAACCATAAAATTTAAACCCGCGGTTCTGTCAAAATTTATTGAAGGTGCTCCTCTTCAAGTCGATATTTCAGGAAACTTTATGTTTAACGAGAAATTTGTCGTTGGTATTGCCTACAGATGGAGTGCTGCACTTAGTGCTATGGTTGGTTTCCAAATTTCTGACGGAATGTATATAGGATATGGGTATGACAGGGAAACCACTCGATTAAACAACTATAATTCTGGCTCGCATGAATTTTTCTTGCGCTATGAAATCTTTAAAAATAATGGTAAAATTATAACTCCAAGATTCTTCTAAAAAAATTAGTATGAAAAATAATATACTCCTTTATACAATTGTAATAACTGCTTTATCTATTCATGGATACTCACAAAAAGGGGAAGTTACTGTAGCCGACAAAAAATATGACAACTATGCCTACATTGATGCCATAAAAACCTACGAAAAAGTAGCCGAAAAAAAATACAAATCGGCTGATATGTTTAAGAAATTAGGAAATTCTTATTACTTTAATGCAGAGTTAGAAAAAGCAGCCAGATGGTATGGAGAGTTATTTGCAATGAATACTATCGATTTAGAACCTGAATATTATTTTCGTTATGCACAGTGCTTGAGATCCATTGGTCAAAATCACAAAGCCAATGATCTATTAGAACTATTCAATCAAAAATCTGGAAACGATAGCCGCGGCAAGATTTTTATGAAAAATGTAAATTATCTTGACGCAATCAAAGCAAATTCCGGAAGATATAAAATCGAGGATGCTGGAATAAATTCTATATATTCCGATTACGGTACTGCATTTCATGCAAATGAAATCGTATTTGCATCGGCAAGGGACACCGGAAGTGTAGGCCAAAGAAAACATAAATGGACAAATCAATATTTTACCAATTTATATACTGCCAATTTAGGGGAAAATAGGAATCCGGGAAACCCTCTCCAGTTCGATGCCCATATAAATTCTAAATTTAACGAGTCTACTCCTGCTTTCACAAAAGATGGAAAAACCATGTACTTCACCCGTAACAACTATCTTGATGGAAAAAAAGGAAAAGATGCTAATAAAATTACTTTAATAAAAATATATAAAGCCACTTTAGAAAATGACAAATGGTCTAATATAACCGAACTTCCTTTTAATAATGATAATTACAGTACGGCTCATCCTACACTAAGTCCAGATGAGAAAACATTATATTTTGTCTCGGATATGCCCGGAACTATAGGTCAATCTGATTTATTTAAAGTAATAATACACAATGACAAAAGCTTTGGCACTCCAGAGAATTTAGGTGCTGTGATAAATACTGAAGGTAGAGAAACATTTCCGTTTGTAAATGATGAGAACGAAATATATTTTGCATCAGACGGCCATCCTGGCTTAGGAGGTTTAGATGTTTTTGTTGCCGCTATAAATCCCAATGGAACTTTTGGTGAGATACAAAATGTGGGGGCAGATATTAATTCTCCAAAAGATGATTTTGCCTACTTAATTGATACAAAATCAAGAAAAGGTTTTTTTTCTTCCAATAGAGATGGTGGTTTAGGATATGATGATATTTATAAATTTTCAGAACTGAAAAAAATTATTTGCCAACAGTTATTATATGGTGAGATCACTGATATTGCTACAAAAGAATTCCTTCCGAACACTAAAATTACTCTATTTGACAATCATTTTAACATTGTAAATACAACCCTTTCAGATGATAAAGCTAATTATTTTTTTCCTGTTGAATGTGGTAAAACATATTACGTAAGGGCTCAAAAACCTGAATATACTGCAAAAGAACAAAAGATTACAATAGCTGATGAAAATGGAAAGACATACGTACCAATCGCATTAGAAGATGCAAAGTGCAAAGTAACCATAGGGGATGATTTAGGTAAATGTTTTAATATAAAAATGATTTATTTTGATCTGGATAAATCAAATATCAGGCAAGAGGCAGCTTTTGATTTAGAAAAAATATTAGATGTTTTAAATCAAAACCCAACGATGAAGCTTGATATTCGTTCTCATACAGATAGCAGACAAACGTTCAAATACAATGAAGCGTTATCTGACAGAAGAGCTAAATCTACTATTAACTGGCTGATAAAAAATGGAGTACATACAAGCAGATTAATTGGAAAAGGATATGGTGAAACCCAACTGGTAAACAGATGTGTAGACGATCTAGAGTGCACTGAGGAGGAGCATCAACTTAACAGAAGAAGTGAATTTATTATTACTGATTTATAAAAAAAATTATCAAAGTAGCTCCTACACTTCTAACTATGCTGCAACATTATCTTTATAGAAATAGGAACACAAAATGATGGTATTATTTAATTGCCCTGCTAACCCAAGCATCGTTCAAGCTGTCATAATTAATAGGCTGTGCCGGAGTTTGATTTTGTAATCTTCCTGAATCAAATCCTCGTACTAGTATAGTTTCTATTAAATAATCCTCGTTGACATAGTAGGGTTCGTATTTTGTTTTTAGATTAATGTCAAACATGCTTGCTGCAGTATTGGACCAAAAAGCTTTCCAGCCACTTTTAAGGTTTTTTACTAACTCATAAGTGGTAGTGCCTGTTTGACGGTGAATTAACTTTACCAATATTTGACCTTGTTTACGAGATAGCTTTTTAAGTTTAGCTTCGAACTCCTCACTCAAATAACTTTCTACTATCTTAAAGTATTTTTTTTTCTCCTTATTTGTTTTAAGGTTTGCCATTCCTTTATTAAGAATCGTCAATCGCTCCGAAGCTAGTTTTGCATAAGGATACGTTTTATAAACCCGACTTTGAAGTAATAAAAATTGCTTTCTTGCTTCGGGATCTGTTTTTCCCTTGTATATTATTATTTCTGGTAATTGAATGGTGTCATTAAGAATCAATTCGTCATCTTCTAACTCATGCCCTATTTTTGTAGTATCCTGCGGCATTACCTGTGCATTAACAGACAAAGTTATCAATAGAAAAAACAACAAAAATTTAATTAGCTTCATATTAGGAAAGTTTAATTGCCAAAATTATACATTATATACGCAACTGTAATGCCAAATTTATAATTTAGCAAAAAAATAATTTTATGAGCACAAAATCAATATTAAACAAGTCGTCACTTGAGTTTTTAGAAAACTATCTTAATAATGCCTCGCCTACCGGTTATGAAAGTGGTGGACAAAAATTATGGATGGATTATTTAAAACCTTACGTTGATACTTTTATAACAGATACTTACGGCACAGCGGTAGGAATTATAAATCCGGATGCACCTTATAAAGTAGTAATTGAAGGTCATGCAGATGAAATTTCATGGTACGTAAATTACATTACAGACGATGGATTAATCTACGTGATCAGAAATGGTGGTTCCGATCACCAAATAGCACCTTCAAAGCGCGTCAATATTCATACTAAAACAGGAATTGTAAAAGGTGTTTTTGGCTGGCCTGCTATTCATACACGAATGAGAGACAAAGAAGAAGTAGCTAAAGTTAACAATCTATTTATTGACATTGGTTGTGAAACCAAAGAACAGGTTGATAAAATGGGCGTTCATGTAGGTTGTGTGATTACCTATCCTGATGAATTCATGATTTTGAACGAAAATAAATTTGTTTGTCGCGCGATTGATAATCGTATGGGTGGGTTTATGATTGCCGAAGTGGCTCGTTTGCTACACGAAAACAAAATAAAACTTCCTTTTGGATTGTATATTACGAATTCAGTTCAGGAAGAAGTAGGGCTTCGCGGTGCCGAAATGATTACCAAAACCATCAAACCGAATGTAGCGATCGTAACCGATGTTTGTCATGACTCTACTACTCCAATGATTGAAAAGAAAATTGAAGGAGATACAAAAATTGGTAAAGGTCCTGTAGTTACTTACGCTCCTGCTGTTCAAAATAATTTGAGAGAATTAATTTTAGAAACCGCCATGGCAAACGAAATTCCGTTCCAAAGATTAGCTTCATCTCGTGTTACGGGTACTGATACCGATGCTTTTGCGTATAGTAATGGCGGTGTTGCCTCAGCCTTGATATCCTTGCCGTTGCGATATATGCACACCACGGTTGAAATGGTGCATCGTGACGATGTTGAAAATGTGATTAAATTAATTTATGAAACCTTATTGAAGTTAGAAAACGAAGAAACATTCTCTTATTTCAAATAGTTTTAGGAGCTAATCCCGCTATCCGTTTTAAATGAAATTCACTGAACTCAAATAAAAATAAAAGTATAGTGAAGTAATCTTTTCCTTTTTAAAGTAAAAAGGAAAAGGATTTCCACTTTTATCGGGGCTAAAAACCGCAATTCAAAATTATGAATTGCGGTTTTGTATTTTACTTTTAGTGTAAATAATTATCTATTGACTAAATATTCCAAGACATTTTTCTCGATTCTTTCGTCTATAGTACTGATGTCTGCTTTTACAAATTTCTCTCCCAAGATATTTTCATACAATTCAATATATCTTTCAGAAACTGTTTGAATATATTCATCCGTCATATTAGGAATTTGTTGTCCTTCTAATCCTTGAAAACCATTTTCGATTAACCAACGACGAACAAACTCTTTCGATAATTGTTTTTGTTCCTCACCTTTGTTTTGGCGTTCCTGATATCCTTCAGCATAAAAATAACGAGAAGAATCCGGCGTATGAATTTCGTCAATCAAGACAATTACCCCTTCTTTGGTTTTTCCAAATTCATATTTGGTGTCAACCAAAATCAAACCACGACTGGCTGCAATTTCAGTTCCCCTTTGAAATAGATCTCTTGTGAATTTCTCTAAAACCACATAATCTTCTTCAGAAACAATTCCTTTCGATAAAATATCCTCACGAGAAATGTCAGCGTCATGTTCGCCATTATCCGCTTTGGTAGTCGGAGTAATAATAGGTTCCGGGAATTTATCATTTTCTTTCAAATAGTCAGGCATTGTAACTCCGCAAATTTCTCTTTTTCCAAGAGCATATTCTCTGGCAGCATGACCAGAAAGATAGCCCCGAATGACCATTTCTACTTTAAAAGGGGCACATAAATGCCCTACCGCCACATTAGGATCAGGAGTTGCAATCAACCAGTTAGGAACAATATCCTGCGTCAGCTCCATGAATTTAGTAGCAATTTGGTTTAGAATCTGACCTTTATATGGAATTCCTTTTGGCAAAACTACATCAAAAGCCGAAAGCCGATCCGTAGCTACCATTACCAAAAGTTCATCATTGATATTATATACTTCTCTTACTTTACCGCGGTAAACAGATTGCTGGTTTGGAAAATTAAAATCAGTAGTTGTGATGGTGTTGCTCATTATACTAGTTGTGTGTGTTTTTGTTCTTGCAAATTTAAAACTATTTCATAGAGTTTTGCAAAGAAGCGAACTCATAAATTTAACTTTTATCTCTAAAATTATTTTTTAAGCAACGTATCGTTGAATAAGTTTAAGATTCGGCCGTATTCGTCAACCCAAGAATAGGTTTCTTTAAAACCATGTGCCTCCACTGGAAAACTGGATAAACTCCATTTTTTCTTCCCTAATTCGATAAAACGCTGAGACAAACGAACAATATCTTTGTACTCTACATTATCATCTACCATTCCGTGAAGCATCAATAAATCACCTTCTAAATTATCTGCAAAATAGATTGGAGAACTTTTTTTGTAAGCATCCGGATCCGTTTCAGGGAAATTAAGAATATTTCCAGTATAACCATGATTGTAATGCGCCCAATCTGTAACGGAACGCAATGCAGCTCCAGAAGCAAACTCTTTAGGCGTAGTCAACATTCCCATCAACGTGATGAAACCGCCGTAAGAACCGCCATAAATCCCAACTCTTGTCGCATCGATTCCATGATTTTCAACTAGGTATTTCTTTCCGTCAATTTGATCTGTTAAGTCCTTCCCGCCCATAAAACGGTAAATTCCTGTTCTAAAATCACGCCCATATCCATCGCTGCCTCTATAATCAATATCTAAAACAGTATAGCCTAAATCGACCAATAAATTATGAAACATGTATTCTCTGTGGTAGGTACTCCAATAGTTATGCGCGTTTTGCAAATAACCGGCACCATGAACAAACAAGACAGCTGCTTTATTCGCATTGGCAGTTTGCGGCTTATACAATCTCGCATTTACGGGAGTTCCATCCTGCGCTTTGAAAGTAATCACTTCCGGTTCACGCCAAGAATATCCTTTGAAACTTTCCGATGTTGAAGCCGTAATCTGATTTAAGTTTGTATTCTTTTTATTAGGCGCTACATACAATTCCCAAGGTTTATTTTTATACGAATAACGAACTAATAATGTACTTTCGTCTGGAGACAAACTCACTTCATGAGCACCATCTTTGGTTAAAATTGGTTGTAAAACCGGATTTCTAACTTCTAATTTATAGAAATTTCTGTTTCCTGGATGCGTAGTCGTTGTGGTCAAATAAAAAGAGTTTTTATCTTTTGACAAACTCACGTTGCGTACTTCCCAATTTCCTGTGGTTAACTGTGTTTTCTTTTTTGACTTTAGGTTATAGGAATATAAATGAGAATAACCGGTTTCTTCGGATTGGAAATAAATGGTTTCATTGTCTCCCAAAAACCCCAGTGTTCCTCTTCCATAAGAATTAGAAGGAATTCCGGGTCCGCCAATCCAAGCTTCGTCATGCTGATGGTCTAATTCCTGAAAAGTTCCTTTCTCTAAATTTAAACTAACAATCCATCTATCTTTGTTGTCCTGACTTCTTATTTCACTAATTGCATACGAACCATTTTCATTGTAAACAGGTTCCTGAACTACAATCAGTTTATTCTTTTTTTCTGTCGTTTTTGATTTTTCATACCATTCAAAATACTTAGGAACATCCTGAATATGACTTAATGTTGAAAAATTTACGAAATAAACAGAATCTTTAATAATGTTATAGACTCCAAATTTAGTTGCCAACAAATTATCTACAGAAACTTTCTCCTTTGTATCTTCAATTTGGTTGTAGCCATCAGCAGTTATGAAAAGTTCCATTTTTTCACTTTTACGTTCTGAATCTTCTATTAATCTGAAGGTGGCGAAGTTTCCTTTTGGATCCACTTTTAAGCTTCCAAAGGTGTTTTTTCCATAATAATAAGGCTTTGGAAAATCAGATTTTGTAGTTTTTGATTTTGCCAAATTCCATTTTTTCAGTGCTTCCTGATCTCTGACAAATTGGAATAATTCTGCTTGTTGGCTTTTCAAAAAAGACTCTTTTTCAGTGGTTTTCTCATCTAATTTTCCTTTACGAAAGTTTGTGATTTGAATGATAGAACCTTCATTGGTATTGAACTGAAAAAGATTTTCATTTTGCCTGAAATAAAGCACTCCTGGTACAGAACCCATTTGCAAATTAGCAATCGGACTGCTTTGTTGGTACAGTTTTTTCGAGATTTTACTTTTTACAGCATACGAAAATAATCTTCCTTTATCGATGTAATAATATAAATCTGGATTAGTTGTTTTTTTAAAATCTAGTTTTGAAAAAGCAGCTTCATCTGGAGAAGCTAATTCTGGTTTTGTTAATCCATTTTTCCAAAAATAAGTACTTGTGCCTAACTCATTGTTTGGATTCCAATCAAAATACACTTTCTGACCATCTAAAGACCATCTTTCATTTTCAGGGGAAACACCAATAAAAGTGTTGCCTTTCATGATTTCTTCCAGCTTTAGCGTTTGACTTTGAATTGTTGTGAAAAACAAGATACAGATAACGAAGATTATTTTTTTGTTCATTTGGTTTTAGTTTTTTTTGAAAATGGGAAAATATGGTTAGTTAAAAACATTAATTATTCAATAATTCCTGCGCTATATATTTGGCGACTCCGTCATTATCATTAGTTAAAATTACCTCTAAATGAGACAATTTATTTTTCAAACTATCAGGTGCATTCCCCATCACTAAACCTTTACCGGAAGAATTAAGCATCTTTTCATCATTGTAGCCATCACCAAAAGATAGTGCTTGCTGAAAAACAAAATTTTCCAGTTCCAAAATTTTGGCAATCGCAACACTTTTATCTACGGATTTGTCCATAAATTCCAGGCAAAGCGGAAGACTAAAAGCATGGCTAAAAAGTCCGGTATGATTTTCTAAAATTTGATCTCTTAATTCGATTAATTTTGAATGTCGATCGTGCGTAAAAAATACTTTTATAGCACTCAAATCCTCTAAGTTTTCAAAATCAACGAGTTCTGGATGATAATTTACTTCTGGTTGAAACTCATTTAATTTTTCATTGTGCTTGTTCGTTTGCCAAACATTTTCTCTGAATAATACGGTTGTAATTTCAGGATCAATATCTAAAGACAAGACGGATTTAACGGCCTCACTTTCCATATTATAAGAAAAAATCAGCTCTTTTTCAGGAGAATGTATCCGTGCTCCATTTGAAGTGACTAAATAAACAGGAACATCCAATCCTGCTACAATAGGCATTGCATCCAGATGATGACGACCAGTTGCTATAATTATTAGGTAATTTTGATTATGGAGTTCTTGAAAAACAGTTTTGGTGTATTGGGATATTTTGTGATCTGAGTTGAGTAACGTTCCGTCTAAATCGCTTATTACGACTTTTATTTTTTCTTGTAGCATCTTTCGGTTTTCACTGTCATTTTTAATATTTCCAAATTTATTCAATTTTAAAGAGAAACGCAAAAATTTATAAAAAGTTTAGGTTAACCTTTCTTGACGATATTTTGATAAATATAGCTACTTATTTGTTGTATTTTAAATACAACAAATAGAAAATGATTGCTATCTTTGTAAAAAATAAATTTCAATACCATGAATGCAAGTCAAAAAGAATTAATAAAAGCAACTGTGCCAATTTTAAGAACAAATGGAAATGATTTGATAACCTATTTTTACCAAAGAATGCTATCCAATAATCCAGAGTTGAAAAACATTTTTAATATGGCAAATCAAGCTAGTGGAAAACAACAAAATGCTTTAAGTGGAGCTGTACTTGCTTATGCTGAAAACATAGAAAATCCTACGGTTTTGATCAATACATTAAAATCAATTGGAAATAAACATGTAAGTTTAAATATTCAACCAGAGCAATATGATATTGTTGGAAACCATTTAATCGGATCGATAAAAGAAGTCTTAGGTGATCTCGCAACAGTAGAATTAATTGAAGCCTGGACCTGTGCTTACAATGAATTGGCTCAGATAATGATTAGTATTGAAGCTGAAATGTACCAAAAAACAATTAATAAAAAAGGAGGATGGAATGGCTGGAGAAACTTCATAATCTCTAAAATTGTAAAAGAAAGCGACGAAATTAATTCATTTTACCTTAAACCGGAAGACAACAAAGAAATTGCTGATTTCTATCCGGGTCAATATATATCTGTGAGTACGTATATTCCTGAATTAGGTCATAAACAGCCTAGACAATATAGTCTGTCGTCTTATTCTAATAATGAATATTATAGAATTTCAGTAAAAAAAGAAATTAGTCAAAACACATCTCCCGATGGTATTGTTTCCAATGCTTTACATAACAAAAAGGAAGGTGACAGTATCGAAGTTAGTGCACCAGCGGGGGTGTTTTTTGCAGATCCAGACGCAAAAAATCCTTTAGTACTGGTTAGTGGCGGTGTTGGACTTACTCCTATGATGAGTATGGTTGAAACCAATAAAAATTCACTTCAAAAAAATAAAACAGTTTGGATTCACAGTTGTCGCAATGAAAATGTTCACGCGTTTAAAGATACTATCGAGGAATTAAACAACCAAAATGAGTGGTTAACTTCTTTCGTTTTTTATGAAACTTTGCCCGAATCAGAAACAAATGCTATCGAAGGAAGAATTGATTTGCAGCAAATAAAAGAAGAAATCCTTATTGAGGATGCAAAATATTATATTTGCGGACCGGCTATTTTTATAAAAGTTCAATATCAATCTTTGGTTGCACTTGGCGTAAATAGAGAAAATATTCTGTATGAAGAATTTGGCCCTCAATTATTAAGCCTTAATTAGTAAATTTTAATATGAAATTGAATCACTTTACCGATTTTAGTATGCGCGTTTTGATGTATCTAAATCAAAAAAAAGATACTCCACAAAGTTCTCTAGATGATTTAGCGACTACATTTAAAATCTCGCGAAACCATCTTATAAAAGTGGTTCAATTTTTATCGGCAAATCAATTAATTCTCACCAAAAGAGGAAAAAATGGCGGAATAGTGATTTCTGAAAAAGCAAGAGAAATTCGATTAGGCGATTTGATTCACCTATTAGAACAAGACGATACGCCCATCGTCAACTGCGATTCAAAACCTTGCATCTTTCAATCACACGATTGCAAACTAAAATCATTGTTCAATACCGCTTATCAAGCTTTTATTGAAAGTTTAAATCAGTACACACTTTCTGATATAGAATTCAAGAATTGGAGTGCCATGTTTCAGGATTAATAAAAAAAATTACAAAAGGAGGCTTTATAAAAAAGCCTCCTTTTGTTTTAATCATTATTCTCAATCATTTTGTAGGCATCAATTACTTTTTTAACTAATCGGTGTCTCACAATGTCTTTATCATCCAGATAAATGATTCCGATTCCCTCAACGTCTTTTAAAACCAATAAGGCTTCTTTGAGTCCGGATATGGTTCTTCGGGGTAAATCGACCTGACCTGGGTCACCAGTAATCATGAATTTAGCACTTTTTCCCATACGGGTTAGGAACATTTTCATTTGAGAATGCGTTGTGTTTTGGGCTTCATCCAAAATCACAAAAGCATTATCCAATGTTCTACCACGCATAAATGCCAATGGTGCTATCTGGATAATTCCCTTTAAAATATAATCTTCCAGTTTTTCGTTGGGTAACATATCGCGTAAAGCATCGTAAAGTGGTTGCATATATGGATCTAGTTTTTCCTTCATATCTCCTGGAAGAAAACCAAGGTTCTCCCCTGCCTCTACCGCTGGTCTTGTCAATATAATGCGTTTGACTTGCTTTTCTTTTAGCGCTTTCACTGCCATAGCAACTCCGGTGTACGTTTTTCCTGTACCGGCAGGTCCTACTGCAAAAACCATATCATTTTTTTCCATGGTATCCACCAACAATTGCTGATTGGGAGTCATAGGTTTGATGATTTTACCACCTACACCATGCACTAAAATTTTATCCTGTCCTTGAAATTTTTTGTCTTCCTGAACATCACCACGAATAACACGCTCGATTACATTATTATCAATGTTATTGTATCTTGAAAAGTGCACCATTAATCGTTGAAAACGTTTTTCAAAGTCGTCTAAAACTTCTTTTTCACCAAAAGCTTTTAAGGTTGTTCCCCGGGCGACAATCTTTAATTTTGGATAATATTTTTTAATTGTTTCAAGATGAGTGTCTTGAGCGCCCCAAAAGTCTGTTGGAGCGATGTCTATGAGCTCGATTATTCTTTCGTTCAAATGAGGTAGTTTTTAAATTAAATTAAGTAAATCAATAAATTTGTTATCAATGCGAATAATTGTAGTATTAATTTGAATTTGTCTTTTGTTTTTTGCTTTTTTGAATTTACTATTATTAGCTTTGCGTTTCTCAAATTTAATGAAAATTAGGTTTACAAAACACCAATAGTTATAAACAAATTTATGTCAATAATTACCCTAACTACCGATTATGGCTTGAAAGACCACTTTGTAGGTGCGCTGAAAGGGAAAATTTTGTCTGAGTATTCCGAAGCTGTAATTATTGATATTTCACATGATATTGATCCATTTAACACGTTAGAAGCTAGTTATGCAATTAGTGCCTCATATGCTAGCTTTCCAAAAGGCACGGTTCATCTCATAGGTGTGGATATAGAAGCCAATAAGGAAAACCAACATATTGTGATGCAATGGAATGATCATTATTTTATTGCTGCTGATAATGGTATTTTAAGCATGCTTTCGCAAAAAATTGTTCCGCAAAAAATGGTGGCAATCAATATTCATGATCGTTTACCGAGTGATGCGGCTGATCTTGATGTGTTTGTAAAAGTAGCCTGCCATTTAGCCAAAGGGGGTTTGATGAACGTCATTGGTAAAGAAATACACACTATTAAGCAAGTTACAAATCTGCAAGCCACTATTTCGGATGATGGGAATTCATTAAAAGGTCATGTGATTTACATTGATCATTTTGGGAATGTAATTACAAATATCACTAAAAAATATTTTATTGAAGTCGCCAAAGGAAGGGCGTATGAAATTGTTTTGAAAACTAAAAATATCAAAACAATTTTGCCCAATTATTCCGCAATTGCCAGTTCCGATAAATATCCGATTAAATCGTATGAAGGAGAAAAATTAGCCATTTTCAATGAAGCCGGTTTTCTTGAAATTGCAATTTTCAGAAGCAATCCTTCTAAAGTAGGTTCAGCGAATAGCTTATTGGGATTGAATTATAGAGATATAATAAATATAATATTCAGATAGCAGTGTTCAGTAATCAGTTTAAAAATCTAAAATCTTTAATCTAAAATCATAAATCTAAATGTTTGTACGAATAGTAAAATTGAGTTTTCACGAGGAAAATATTCCTGCTTTTTTAGAAAATTTTGAATTAATGAAAGATAAAATACGAAATGCGCCCGGTAATCGTTTCTTAGAATTGTATCAGGACAAAAACAACAAAAGCATTTTCTTTACCTATAGTTATTGGGAAACCGAAGCCGATTTAGAAAATTACCGAAATTCCGAACTTTTTTACGATGTTTGGACATTCACCAAGAAATTATTCAACGACAAACCAGAAGCGTGGAGCGTGGATAAATTAGTTACTTTGGTTTAAAGTTTTTTAGTTTAAAGTTGAGCAACGTTAAACTAAAAAAACTTTAAACTTTAAACAAAAAATAAAACATGAAATCAATAGTTTTACGAGAGATAAAATCCTTTTTCGGTTCGCCCATCGGCTACTTAGTTATTGCCATTTTTTTAATTATTAATGGATTGTTTCTTTGGGTTTTCGAAGGAGATTATAATATTTTGAATACCGGATTTGCTGATTTGACTCCGTTTTTTACCTTAGCGCCATGGATTTTGATATTCTTGATTCCTGCAGTAACCATGCGCAGTTTTTCGGATGAAAAAAAACAAGGAACAATAGAATTATTGCTGACGAAGCCATTGAGTATTTGGCAAATTGTAAACGGAAAATTTCTTGGTGCTTTACTTTTAATTGTCATGGCAATTATTCCAACCTTCATCTATGTAGCCGTTATTTCGAGTTTAGGAATGCCGGAAGGCAATATTGATATGGGAAGCACAATTGGTTCTTATTTTGGATTATTATTCTTAATTGCAGCCTATTCTGCCATTGGGATATTCACTTCAACATTGTCGGATAACCAGATTGTGGCATTTATTATTGCCGTATTTTTATGTTTTTTCTTCTATTTTGGGTTTGAAGGGTTAGCTGCTGTTGTTCCAAATGTATCTTCCATAATCGCGTCATTAGGAATGCAAGATCATTTCAAAAGCATGAGCCGAGGCGTATTAGATACCAGAGATATTCTTTATTTTACCAGTATAACCGTTGTCTTTCTTTCATTTACTGTTTATAATCTAAAATCTTTCAAATCGTAATGACTACTTCTAAGAAAAACAACCTAAAATCAGTATTGATTGTCCTTGTCCTTGTAGTTCTTGCGAATGTCATAGGAAATTCCTTTTTTCATCGTTTTGATTTAACAAAAGACAACAGATATACTCTTTCTCCTACTTCTTTGACTATCGTAAAGCAAGTCCAAAATCCGTTGTCTATAAAAGTATATATGCAAGGTGATTTACCGGCTGAATTCAAGCGTTTACAACAAGAAACAAAACAATTACTGGAAGAATTTCAGGCCTATAACTCCAATATTGTTTTTGAATTCGTAGATCCATTGGAGAATGATGACGCCAGCATGGACAATATTAAAGACTTGTATCGAAAAGGGCTTACGCCAATAAACATAACCGTTGACGATAAAGGAAAGCAATCTCAAGCGATGGTTTTCCCGTGGGCCACAGCCGTTTATGACAATAAAGAAGTTAATATCCCCTTGTTGAAAAATATTATGGGAGCTACAACTACCCAAAAAGTCATTGGATCTGTTCAGCATTTGGAATATTCTATTGCTGAAGGATTGAATAAAATTACCAAAGCCAAACAAAAGAAAATTGCTGTTATCAAAGGAAACGGTGAATTGCAAGATATCATGATGGCTAAATTTCTTTTGCAAGTGCGCGAAAGTTACCATATTGGTCCTTTTACTTTAGATTCGGTTGCCAAAAATCCGATTGGAAGTTTAGAAGCTTTAGAAAAATATGACTTGGCAGTTATCGCTAAACCAACTGAAACGTTTACCGATGCGGAGAAACAAGTTTTGGATCAATTTATCATCAACGGGGGAAAAACATTATGGTTGATTGACCAAGTTACGGCTGAAATGGACAGTTTGTACAATGCTTCAGGAGCTACTTTAGCGTATCCAAGAGATCTAAATTTAAATGATATGTTCTTTAAATACGGCATCCGAATCAATCCTGATTTAGTAAAAGACGAACAGGGAAGCCCCATAAAACTAGCCACTGGAGAACAAGGAAGTGCGACACAATTTCAGGAATTCAACTGGAAGTTTGCGCCACAAGTGTATCCAAATAGTGTACATCCGATAGTTAAAAATTTAGGTGGAATCAAATTTGATTTTGCGAATCCAATCGATACTTTGAAAAATGGAATTAAGAAAACTATTCTGTTGGAATCGTCTCAATATTCGAAAAAAATAGGAACTCCAACAGAGATCAACCTGAATAGTGTTGCCGAAGAAACTTCGCCAAATGATTACTTGAACAAAGGAAAGATTCCGCTTTCTGTTTTATTGGAAGGTTCGTTTCGTTCTATGTTTGAAAATCGAGTGTTACCATTTAAACAAAAAACATTTCAAACGACAGGAAAAGAGAACAAAATGATTGTGATTTCGGATGGAGATTTGATAAAAAACCAATTGGATAAAAACTTTCAACCCGTAGAATTGGGTTATGACCAAAGGTCTGGAAATTTGTATGATAATAAAGATTTCCTGATAAATTGCGTGAATTATTTACTCGATGATACAGGACTTATTAACATTCGAAGCAAAGATCTTGATTTACCTTTATTGGATAAAGAAAAAGTTTATGAAAACTATACCCGAACACAAATCCTAACTATCGGGCTTCCAATTCTTATTTTGGTACTTTTTGGGATCTTATTTACTTTTCTTCGAAAAAGAAAATACAGCAAATAGATGTTAATAAAAAAGTTTCGAAACTAGAATAGTTTACGATATATTTGTAAAATGTAACGTATTTCGAATTTAGAGAAATACCTTAAAAAATAAAACAAAACAGATGAAATTTATAGTATCGAGTTCGTACTTATTGAAGCAATTACAGGTTTTAGGTAACGTTATCAACAGCAGTAATACTTTGCCTATTTTAGATAATTTTTTATTTGATTTAGACCATAATGTGCTAACAGTTTCTGCTTCTGATTTAGAGACAACCATGTCTGCTACTTTAGGAATTGATTCAGAAAGTAAAGGAAGCGTTGCTGTGCCTGCAAAATTACTTTTGGAAATCCTTAAAACGTTCCCTGAACAACCCTTAACTTTTACAGTTGAAGAAAACAGTACGATAGAAATCAGTTCTAATTCTGGTAAATATGCGTTGGCTTATGCTCCTGGAAATGAATTTCCAAAATCGGTTAACTTAGACGACCCATCTGTAACGCTTGTTCCTGCTGATGTTTTGGCAACTGCTATAAGTAAAACTATATTTGCGGCCGGAAACGATGATTTACGTCCGGTAATGTCTGGTGTATTTTTTCAGTTTTCGCCACAAGGATTGACATTTGTTGCAACTGATGCACACAAATTAGTAAAATATGCGCGTACCGATGTAACCGCCTCTCAGGTGGCTGATTTCATCATGCCAAAAAAACCTTTGAATATCTTAAAAAATATTCTTGGTACTTCGGATGCTGAAGTAAAAATTGAATATAACGATTCGAATGCTACTTTTTCTTTTGATAATTATGTTTTAATGTGTCGTTTGATTGATGGAAAATATCCAAATTACGAAGCAGTAATTCCAAAAGAAAATCCGAATAAATTAATGATTGACCGTTCTCAATTTTTGAGTTCTGTACGTCGTGTTGCTATCTTTTCGAATAAAACTACACACCAGATCCGTTTGAAAATAGCAGGTGCTGAATTGAATGTTTCTGCTGAAGATATTGACTATTCAAACAAAGCCGAAGAAAGATTGACTTGTGATTATCAAGGTGATGATATGCAAATAGGGTATAATTCTCGTTTCTTAACTGAAATGTTGACTAACTTACAATCGGATATGATTATGCTTGAAATGTCATTGCCAAACAGAGCCGGAATTCTAACTCCTGTTGATGGATTAGAAGAAGGTGAAACGGTAACGATGCTTGTAATGCCAGTAATGTTGAACAGTTAATTCAATTTAAAATACGCTATTAACCAAACCATTTTTATATTTAAAAACCGTCTCGTTTAATTACGAGACGGTTTTTTTGCTTATTCACTATGAATAAAATAAAACTTTGTATTTCCTTTTTTTATTGATTCTTTCGCATCTTTATGATTTTTTTCAAATGTTTCTAAATTAGTTCCTTTACAAATTCCATAAGAATAATGATATTTTAGAATTTCAAGATCTTTCGTTCCAAATTCTTTTTTATCTGATTTACAAATTGAAAAGTAACTATTGCAATCTGAATAATCTAGTTCTTGATAAAAATAACCTAAAGATCGTATAAAATTAACTTTCAAAGTAGTTAATATCTGCTCTTCATTTAGATTTTTTTTTGCGTTAATTTTTAATGAGCAACTATAAATATTTTGTTTGTTATTCCATAAAAGATAATATCCGTCATTCCCTTTAATTCTTATATCTAAATTGACATCATTGGTATCGTCTATAGAATAAATTAAATAGTTTGATTTTTCTTTATCTTTTACCACTGTAATTTTTAGTGAATCAATTTCGTTATCAAGATAATGAATAAATTTACTAAGCTTTTTACTATTATATTGGCTAACTGATTTGTCAAAATAAATTTTTACTTCATCTTTCCAAATTTTCATTCTTGGTTTTAATCTCTCTTCTTTTTTTTGATATTTTTTATTGAAAACTAATTGTTTATAGCGTTCTAAAAATATAGAATCTTTTTCTTCATACAAAACTTTTACTCCTTTCTCATCATATCCATTAATAATGATTAATGTATCACTCTTGACAATATTAAAACCAATTGAATCTATAACTTTATTACCACTTTTTTTCAATGATTTATAATTTTTGTATTCCATGTAAATAACTTTACTATGCAAATTCAACTGATTGTGCTGAGAAAAAATTGCCGAGGTGAAGGCAAATAACAAAAATACACATATATTTTTTTTCATAAATTTTATCTTTCTTTTGAATTATGAAAGTAATAATTTAAATTAATTCATTTTATTTTTTTTAATATTTTTTTAGAAAAATGGATTTTTAAATCACTCCCATTTTCTTCATCAGGAAAGTAGCACTTCTATTTTTACAAATTCCGTCCCGAAGTTTGTAATCAAAATGGAGTTCATCATTGATAATCTCTACTTCAAAACATTTGTTGGTTAATATATTTGGATATTCATTGGTTGTCAGGCAAACTTCGATATCGTGCGTTGCAATAGCTCCAACGGCTTTCTTACTAATTACTTTTTTGACCACTTCAATTGTTCCGTTGCGTTTATCATCTGAATTGGTACCACGTAATATTTCGTCCAATAAAACAAATGCCGGTCTATTTTCCAATTCGTCCATAATCTGCTTTAAGCGTTTGATTTCGGCAAAGAAATACGATTCGCTATCGGACAACGAATCAGATAATCGCATGGAAACTAAAACGGGTAACGGATGTACACTAGCCTGACGAGCACAAACCGACGAACCTATTCCTGACAAAACCATATTGATTCCTAAACTTCTTAGAAAAGTACTTTTACCGGACATATTAGAACCTGTTAAAATCATAAACGATTCGGGATGAAAACGCACGTCATTTCCTACTCTAGTTTTTTCATTTAATAAAGGATGGCTTAAATCCTTGAAATCTATTTCGAAATTACTGTTCAATGTTGGATATACAAACTCCGGATTATTATACGAAAAATTGGCCAAACTGTTCAACATTTCGAATTCACCAATAACTTCCAACCAATTTTCTAAAGCTTGGGCATGATCTTTTTTCCATTGAATTAATGATTTTAAAACATGTAAATTAAAAAGGAACGTTCCATTGAATACGATAGCCGTAACAAAATTTGAGATACTGTCCATATTAGAAAACAAACCGGCTAACTGTTTCAAATGCACGCTGGCATTTTCTTTTTTGAACATTAATTTTTGCTGTAAATCGATTAATTTTTTCGACTGAAAAGATTCATTTTCTATTTTTTGCAACAGTAAACTATATTGATGAATGGTTTTATCTATATTCGTAGAATTAGCAATTTCTGCCTGGATACGCTTCATAAACCGACCCAAAATAATTAAATTAAATACAAATAAATACGATAAAACGGAAGCAAAAACAGTAGTCGAAGTTACTAAATAGGCAATCAAAACTCCCAGAAAAAGAAGTGGTGAAAAATAAGAAATGAAAACACTCATTTTAGCCAAGGGCGTACTATTAAATGTACACCACTTGAGCAGAGTCTCATAATTCGATTGATTGTCGTTGCTTATTTTGGCGAAAGCCAAAAATTCCTGACGCCAGTCTAATTTTTTGGTTAATTCTTTTACCGCTTGATGATTTCTAAGAATCTCTTCATTGGGCAAAATTGATAAAAGCTGGTTTGCGAATGTTTTTTTACCAATAAAAGTAGCGGTTCTATTCAAGTTTTGGAACAAAGAATGCTCGCCAAAAATATCTAAATCATAGGCATACGGATGGTGAAAATCATTGAATTCCTGTCCGTTTTCAAAAGGGATTTTATTTCTTTCCAGGTAGGAAATTTCATTTTCATTAATATCAAGTAAGGCTTGATTGACATGTTTTTCGAAAACTAATTTAGAATGAATGCGCATAAATACTACGAATAGTCCAAAAAGAAAAATGGCGGCAATTATCAAAATAATTTCGCTGTTTTTGATGTAGTAATAAATAGAAACCAAAAAAAGTACAATAGAAAGAAGTCTTAAAATACTTATACTATTGTACTTTTTATTGATTGCAGTCAATGCTGTTGAAAAGCGTATCTTTTTTGCTTTGTATATTTCCATAATTCAATTAATGAATTGCAAATATAACGAAATAGATTACTTTGAAGACTAAATTAAAAGGCAATGGCGATGCCGCACTATATAGAATTCAAGATTTCAATTGAATTAAAACTGAATCAATCAATAGGAATCGCTAAAATTGGGATATCAAAATTCGTAGCTATTTTTTTTGTTAAACTAGGTTTGAAAATCCCTTCAAAAAAACCTCTTTTATACGTAAGCATAGTCAGTACATCAATTTCTTTGTACATTATAAAATCCAGAATTGTTTCTTTGACTTCGTCACTATTGATCACAAAAAACTCAACGGGTTCATTAATAAATTCTTCCTCCCAAGCAGTTACTGTATCATTTGAAACATCGGAATCACTAGTTTTTACATACAAGCATTTTACTTTAGCTTTCGTTTTTTTAGCGATATCTAACACCATTTTCAATGCTTTTTTATCTTTAGTTCTAAAACGGGTTGTAAATCCAATAATTTCTGTTTTTTTGAATTTTGCTTCTAACGGAACACACAACATAGGAATATCTATTCCAGAAATAACAGCACCTGTATTGGTACCCATAAAAAAAGCTTCCCATCCTGTAGCTCCTGAAGTACCCATGATCACAAAATCTATTTTATCTTCTTTAATTGATTTTTTAATATTATAAAGCAAATTCCCATCCATGAGCCTATGAGACATTTTTATTTTGTCCAAATGCCGCTCATCGGCTATGGCGCGCAATTTTGGGATTTCATCTTTAAACATATCAAATTGAGCTAAGGCCAAGGAATCATAAATGACGGCGTAATTTTCGGGAAAAAACTGATTGTCATAAATGGGCAATTCAAAGGTGTGCAATAAAACGAGTTCGCCCTGAACTATTTTTGCAAATTCTAAAGCATGTACAAAAGCATTAGTAGCCACTTCAGAAAAGTCGGTTGGAAATAGAATTTTTTTCATTTTATCTTTTATTAAAATAATTGATTTACTAAAATAAATTATTGGTGTCTTTACGTAGTCAAATCAGAATATTTTTATTCATGAATAGCAAGAATGGGTACATTGATATGAAATGCTAATTTTTTTGAAAGACTAATTTCGAAAAGTTTCTCAAAGAAATTTCTGTGATACACATGCATTGCAATCAAATTAATTTTATGCAAATCGATAAAATTTAAAATAATTCCTTCTACATCTTCTCCTTTAATGGAGTAAAATGTAACTCCATTATTTTCTACTAATACCTTCCAATCTTCTCTACTGTCCTCTTTAACTTCATGATGCGGAGACTCGACACGCAGGCAATCAATATGTGATTGAAATATTTTGGACAAAGACAGAACTCTTACAAAAGACCCTGTGTCCTCCAATTTATATTGCGTAATGAACAGTATTTTTTCAATAGGATGATATGTACAATGCTCCGGTATTGCCAAAACTAATGCTTTGACATCATTCATTACTTTTGTGGCTATCGTACCGAAAAAAGTTTCCTTTATACCAGTGGCGCCTTTAGTACCCATAACTACGAAATCAAAATTTTCATTCTCGGTTATTTTTTTAATTTCGGGAACCAAATTTCCCAAAATCAAAACATGGCTTATTTTGATATGACCTAAATTATTTGCTTCCGCAATTTTTCTTAAAAGTGGCACTTCATCTTTATAATTTTCAAAATTACTGAGTTCTGTAACCTCATAAATTTCATGTAAATACTTAGAAACATTAACATAATTGGCTTGTGAAAATTGGTACACATGCATTGTAACTATTTCAGCATTAATAGATTCTGCCAATTTTAATGCATAGATAAACGCATTTTTAGACACTTCCGAAAAGTCGGTAGGAAATAAGATTTTCTTCATACTATAGTTAATTTATTGCAAATTAATTATTTATATAAATTTACAAAACAAAAAACAAAATAGTATGATAATTATCACTTTGGCTAATTTTTAACAAAAAATAACCTTAATGGTTTAGTACAAGAGACTTGTAGCCATGTCAAATTTACTTACTTTTACACCAAATTGACTTTAAATATGATACCTCACGATTCCATAGTGGCACTGGCAACTCCTTCGGGAGCGGGTGCTATAGCCGTAATTCGGATTTCCGGACAAGATGCCATTGCTATTGGAAATTCTGTTTTTAAATCCATCAAAAACAAAGAATTAACAACCCAAAAAACGCATACGTTACATTTAGGGCATATAATGGATGGTTCCAAAACTTTGGATGAAGTCCTGGTCTCCATTTTTAAAGGACCAAATTCCTATACTGGCGAAAACACGATCGAAATTTCCTGTCACGGTTCTACTTATATACAACAACAAATTATTCAATTATTGCTTCGAAAAGGCTGTCGAATGGCAGATCCTGGCGAATTTACGTTGAGAGCATTTCTAAACGGAAAACTGGATTTGTCCCAAGCAGAAGCTGTTGCCGATTTAATTTCATCAGATAATGAAGCTTCACACCAAATTGCAATGCAGCAAATGCGTGGCGGTTTCTCTAATGAAATAGCAAAATTAAGAGAAGAACTCTTGAATTTTGCATCACTAATCGAACTCGAATTGGACTTTGCCGAAGAAGATGTAGAATTTGCTGACCGAACCCAATTTCATGAATTACTGAACCGAATCGAATTTGTCCTAAAACGATTAATCGATTCATTTGCCGTAGGAAATGTGATTAAAAACGGAATTCCTGTAGCTATTGTGGGCGAACCCAATGTAGGTAAATCGACACTTTTGAATGCTTTATTGAATGAAGAGCGCGCCATTGTTTCGGAAATTGCGGGAACGACACGTGATACCATTGAAGATGAGTTAGTGATTGGCGGCATTGGTTTTCGATTCATTGATACGGCTGGAATTCGGGAAACGGAAGATGTGGTAGAAAGCATCGGGATTCGTAAGACTTTTGAAAAAATTGAACAAGCGCAAGTTGTCGTTTTTCTATTTGACAGTTCCGAGTTTAAAGTTTCTGGTTTAAAGTTAAAAGTGGAACTGGAAAAAATTAAAAACCAGTTTCCGTTGAAACCTCTTGTAATCATTGGTAACAAAGCCGATAAATTAGAAGAAAGTGAAATAGGAAATTTGAAATCAGAAATTCCTGAAATCTTACTGATTTCTGCAAAAGAGAAACTAGGCGTTGAGGATTTAAAAAATCAATTACTTTCATTTGTCAATACCGGAGCATTACGAAATAATGAAACAATTGTAACGAATACCAGACATTACGATTCCTTATTAAAAGCGTTAGATGAAATACAAAAAGTAAAATTTGGTCTTGAAACGAACTTGTCCTCCGATTTGATGGCATTAGATATTAAGGAAGCTTTGTACCAATTTGGAATGATTACGGGACAAGTAACTAATGACGAATTGTTAGGGAATATTTTTGCTAATTTCTGTATCGGGAAATAAAAGCACTTTCTTTAACTTTGCTTTCTATTAGTTGACTCCCATTGATTTAGCAGTATTTTAGTTTTCTTCTATTAAGTTTAATTCATACATTTGTTACACTTCAAAAACTACCTGTTAATCAAATTTAATGAATGCGGTGAATAAGTTGCTTATTCACCGCATTTTTGCGGAGATTACTAAAACATCCCTACCCTACTTTCCAACAACTCCAAATACTTCTCTTTCATTCTATCAGTAAGAAAAGAAATTTCAAGCAGCTCCTTCCATTCAGGAGTTGCTTTTTTCATTTGTTCGAGAATACTTGCTATAATTTTTTCGTTGAGTTGTAATCTTTCCTTGCCGTAGTAATCTATAAAATCAGTTGCTCTTAAATTACTTTTTTTTCCTTTCAAAGTTAGAGCAATTTCTTCGTCAGGATTTTTAATCGCTATTGTAGAATTTAGAAAATCATAAATAGGTGTCAGTGTTGTTTTTCCATTTTTGGTAATTAGCGAAAAATTTTTCAAATGCATGTCTTCATTTCCGGTCAGATAGCAAAAAAGAATTCTTTTAAAAAAATCAGCTTTTTCAATTGCGGGAAATGAACAATATTCATCAAGTACAGGAATCAATTTTTCCATCGTAAAACGATACTTTGTGTCTCTTGTATTCCCAGTCAATTGAGCAAAATCTTCTGTTGCGAACTTATTTCCTTTACCGTAGCGGTCAAAACGTTTAATGAAATAAGACAAACTACCATCTTTGCCATATAGCATCCCGTGAAATGGCACTTCTAAACCAAACACTTTCGCCATTCGCATAGTTACATCTTCATTTTCCGGTAATTGTGGAAATAAATCATTTTGTGGCTTAATAATGTACGTTCCAAATTGGTCCACAATTTTAAATTCTTGATCCACTATTGAAATAGCCGCACTAAGCTTTGGTTGCACTCCCTGAATGGATAGCTTTTTAGCTCTATTTGCGGCTTCCTGACGAAGTTCAACAGCTGTATAAGGTAAATCATTTAAATAAGCCAGCTTAGGAGCTATCATGCGTAATCCTTTTTCACTGTACTTATCTGTACCACACAAGTCATACGTAATAGGACATCTATTCATCTTCCATCAATTTAACCGTTACTGCTCCCACTAAATCATTTCCCGTTGCTATCAGTTGAGAGAAGTAATCTTTTTTGTCAATTTTGACAATACGTAGTAATCCCTCTAACATTACACCTTCAGGTAATAGCCCTTCAAAAAACGGTGGAAAAAATGTATAGCTATATTTTTTCTGAGTTGTAGGCATAGTCAATGAAACCGCTTCGCCATCATAATTTTCATCGTACTCAAAATGATAGTCGTTAGCAGCAATTTCCGTTAAAATTCCAGCTCTTTTTCCGTGTGCAAATACAATTGCTCTTCTCATAATTATTTATTTAAAGGACTTTTGAATTCTACTTTAATATTTAGCACTCGGAGTACTGCAAAAAGATTATTCAAACGAACTGTCTCTTTATTTTTTTCAATATCAAAAACAGTGGTCTTGCCTACTCCAGCTAAGTCGGCTAGTTCAAGCTGTGTAAGTCCTGCTTTTTTTCGATGGTCTTTAATTAAAGCACCTAAATCAAAATCATTCATTATATACTGTTTTAGCGGTAAAAATATACAATTTAATAACACGCACGGCTTAAATCATTAAAAAAATTATCATTTTACTGTTATAGCAGTAAAATTATTATTAGGACGTGACATAGCATCTAATTAAAGAAACAAAAGGACGAATTACTGTTAAGGCGGTAAAATTAACTAAAATATAAATGATAAATTTGTATCAGTGTTAGACTTGAATGAAAAGCAACTTAGCTTTGTATATAACAAAATTGAAGAAAAGTTGTCAAAAGCTAAGCGATTCATTTCAATATTTTTTCCATCACAGAAAGAACGTTTTTTATCATAAAAACAAAGTATAGAACTCAGCAGTTTTTGAATGAATAAAAAATACAAATTGTTTTTACTAACACTAAAGATAGTTACTTGATCAAAATCAGTACTCCTTTTGTACACCTCTACCCTTCTAACCCCTTATAAATATAGATAAAATATCTACCATTGAATACATTAGTATGTACATAGCTATAAATGACACCACTATCATAATCGTCAATTTTTTGTACATAGTTAAACTTGATTCTTGTGTATGCTCTTCTGTTGTGTGTTTCATTTTCATAATTTTTGATTTAAAATTAATTTATTTGTTCAATAGTAACTCCATCTCTAAAATTTGTTTTTTGAGTGATTCTACACTTTTCATTTTTTTAAATTCTGCTATAGATAAAGCTTTTTTACCTGCTTCAATTGCACTTGGATAGTCTTTTAATTCCGTTGCTATTTTTTGTCTCAAATTAGGATAATAAAAATTATCTGGATCCAATTTCGCGGCTTCTAAAAGCCAAGCCACTGCTTGTTTGTAATCTCTGTTTGTACTGTAATAATAGTTTGCTGCTTGAAATAATAAATTAGCATCAAGGGTTTTTTCTTTAATGATGTTTTTATCTATTACTGTTAAAATAGCTTCATCTGCTTTACTTTTTATTGGAATTTTAATCATCGAATTTTCCCATATTATTTTTAGAAACCCCTCTCCTTTGCTGTTAATATCATTTATTTCGATTGTAAATGTTTCATAGAAATTAGATATGCTTTCTACAGGAACTGTTAAACGAAAAACATCTTTTTTGGCATCATATCCAGTTTCGCCGTGTAATGTTGTATCTGCATTTACAATTATTGTCCACTCCTTTTTAGAAGGTATTGTGAATATTGAGTAGCTACCCATTTTTAAAGTAGTATTTCCAAATACAATATCTTCGTTAGTAGTTATTAAAGTGCAATCACTAGCGCCAGTTCGCCAAAGTTTTTCAAAAGGCACTAATTCACCAAATATTTTTCTGCCTCTTGCTAGTGGTCTGCTGTAAGAAACTTTAATCATTGTGCTACCCAATTCTTGTTCAAATGATGCAGATGGACTTGCCGAAGTTAGTTTTATTTGAACTTTTTCTTGTGCCGAAATTACTAATGCTTGTAAAACAAAGAAATGTATTAGAATTATTTTTCTCATAGTTTTTGATTTTAAATTGATTTTATGGTTTGTTTTATTATGTTAAATTATTTTTTTATTTTTCTCCAGATTATTCTAACGGTAGGCGAAGAGATATACCAAAGTAAAAAACCACTTAAAACAGTTATTAACCCTAACAATGAAAATAGTCGCAAAACAAAATTATTCATATTATCTCGACCTTCATAATCCATGGTATGGGTCATCCATAAAAAGTCAAACCATCGCCAATTTCTATGTCTAATCGTCTGAAAACCTCCATCATTTACTGAAATATAAGCTTTTAAATTATCTGGTTCTTGGTATGAAATAACATAGGCAGGTAGTAAATGCTCTCTATATTCATGGTGTTTCCCTACTTCTTTAATGAGTTGTATTTCTTTTACTTTTAAACCCGATATAATGTATTTATCTGCAATTGACAATGCTTCTTTTTTAGAGATCCCATTTTTTAATTTTCCAGTTTTCGCATTATAAAGCATCTTCTCATTCACCCAATAAAAAGGTTGATTATTTATTTTCCTTAATTCGATAGATTGAATTGCTATCGAAGGATGAAGAAGTGAAGGACTAATTAAACCTGAAAACGACTCAGCAACAATTCCTTTTTTATGAAATTGCATTCCATGAATGTCATCAATGTTTGACCAACTAAAATATAGTCCACTAATAGTCCACATTAAGAATTGAAGACCCAAAAATATCCCTAAATATCGGTGAGACTTCCTAATCCATTTTGCTTTTTTTCCTTTAATCATTTATCTTGTTATTTTTTTTTTGAAATTGTTAAATAAACTGAACCAACCTTGAAAATCGCATTAAACTTGCAATTATATAAAACAACATATATTTGAATATTTAGTGCTTAATTTTCTATTCCATTACACCAGTTTCGGACCAATAATTTATTGTATACGGTAAATTATAAAAAAAACAATGATTCTGTAAAATTAAATGCAAAAAATATCACTTTTTTATGCAACCTTGTTTTACGGAATTTTGATTCGACTGTAGATCCGCTTTTAGATCGGATACTTTTGCTTTAAATGCAATCAAAAAAAACAAAAATTGTATATGAAAACTCTTTTAGTTGCAACTTATTCTTTAAATGATCTGCGAGATTACGATTAAAACAATCGCTATTAAAGCTAGAAAAAGTCCAGCAAAATTCATTTTAGTTAGTTTTTCCTTAAAAATAAAAATCCCAACAAGACTTCCCATTACTATTACACCCATGTTCATACCGGCAAAAACCGTTGAAGGATTTTCAGCGAAAGCCTTATGCGCTTTTAGATAGAAGAGTATGTTTCCAAAGTTGAAAATACCTACCATACCACCAAAAATAATATTTTTGAAGTTTAATGAGACTTTAGTTATCATCACGTTATAAATAACAGCGCCAATCATAATAAACAACGCAATTCCAAAAACTACAAATAATGACGTTGTATATGGTAAAGTGGTGTGAAGGGCAATTTGCTTGAAAAGGATGTCTATAATTCCAAATCCTAATAGCACCACCGCAGGATAGATCCATTTATTTTTTGTGTTTTCAGAAGGTTTAGCAAGGATTAGCAACAGCGCTGGAAATGCTGCCAAAAGCGCCGCTATTTTTAGGATAGTAAAATCCTCTTTGAAGACCAGCCAAGCCGCTAAAATAGGAATAAACAAAGATAGCCTTTGAGCAGCATCCGTTTTTACAATCCCTACTTGTTTGATTGAAGCCGCCAAAAAAAGGAAGATTGCTGGCAACAAAACCCCAAGAGAAACATAAATTCCCCAAGGTGCTAAAGTGCCAATATTGGTAAGATTTGGACTGAAGAAAAAATAACAAAGAATAAGCGCAAATACATAATTCCAAGCAACAATTTGAATAGGACTGACTTCATATCCGCGAACCATTTTAAACAACACTCCCACAGTGACACTGCAAATAATACTTAAAACAAGAAATAGCATAGCGAATTTTTAGAGGGTAAAACTACCATTTATTGTCTTTCCTTTTGCTTTTTTATGAAAGTATTGAAAGTAATATTTCCAGAACAAGAATAGTACGCATCCGGTATCAGTAGTACAAAAGGAGAATTTAGCCATCAAATTATGGCAATCTTAAATTCTTCCTTGTTCTTTGAGTTTCCAATACCGCAATAAACCATTTACAGACATCCAGCTTGGATTAGCAAACTCATAGGTTTGAATTTCTTCCGCATCGAGTCCTTTGTCCAAAAACTGCTTTCGGGTGTATTCCATAAATTGAGGAACTATACTTTCTGGCGGAGTTTGATTGTCATAAAAAGGTTTGATAAAACTAGCCCAATCATCCAGAACTATTTCTAATCCTGATAGTAATTCATCCGGATTTTTTTGAAAATCAAAATGTGTTAAATACAAGGCTCTGGGCTTTAAATCTTTTAATTTTCTAAGGGATTGTTTCCATAATTCAATATTAATATCCGGGGGAGGACAAGGAGGAACAACGGGACCATCTCCTATTTTTACTCCGGCCACATCCCCAGTAAATATCACATCCTCAATTTGATACGCATTATGATGCACGGCATGACCCGGTGTATACCATACTTTTATTTGAATATCTCCCAGGTCTACAACATCACCGTCCGTAACCCCAATCAATTGTTGCTCAGGTATAGATTCCATTGTCCCCCAAAGAAGCTCCATCTTATCGGTATAGATCATTTTGGCCGAATTCCATAATTTCTCCGGATTAGCTAAATGTGGAATTCCAATGGGGTGTACGTATATTTTAGCGCCATTTTGTGCCAATTTCCATGCTGCTCCGGCATGGTCAAAATGAATGTGCGTCAGGAATACATGCTGAATATCTTTGATCTCATACCCTATCTTCTGGATTCCTTTTTCAAGATACTCCCAAGTAGATTCCGGTCCGGTTTCGATAAGTATCGGACCTTTTTCGGTTTCAATTAAAAAAGCACCAATAGAATGTTTTTCGGATTGAAAGTGTAAATCAATAGTATGAATTTTATACATAGCTTGGTTTATTTATTATGGGACAAGATAGCACATATTTATTTTAAAATCTCTACTGATCAGTATAGTTTTATTTTAAGATACTTTTTCAAGTACAATAAAAAAAAGTGTAATTCACACCAAACATTTACTACTGGTCATCAAGATATCTATTGATTTCAGCTACTTTTACAGAATGGATTCTTTTACTCAAATTGCTTTAGGAATTGCCATTGCCGAAGTATGCGCAGGCAAAAAGCTCAAAAATAAAACAATTTTATATGGTTCAATTCTGGGCACAATTCCCGATTTAGATATTGTAGTGGGATTGTTTTTAAATCCTGTAGATGCCATCCTGATTCACCGCGGCATCAGTCATTCTCTTTTTCTTTTTCTATTTTTATCGCCTGTTTTGGGTTGGATTATTTCAAAAATAGAAAGAGATAAAATCAACTTTTTTCAGGCAACTCGTATGGCGTTTTGGTGTTTGTTTACCCATGTGTTATTGGACATGTTCACTTCTTGGGGTACACAAATTTTATGGCCTTTAGACTATAGATTTGCGTTAAAAACCATTTTTGTAATTGACCCGTTGTACACCATTCCACTAATTATTACATTGATTGTGACTTGGAAAACAAAAAACGCAGTACTTCGCAAAAAATATATAATTAGAGGATTATCCATCAGTAGTGCGTATCTCCTTTTGTCCTGTTTTATAAAAGTATATGCCTTGAACCAATTTGAAAAAGCATTAACAAAACAAAAAATTCAGTATTCTGAAATCATCGTAAAACCCACCGCTTTCAACCTCATTTTGTGGAATGCTAACGTAGCCACAGCAAACAATTACGCATTAGGCGACTACTCTCTTTTTGACACGCAACCCATTTTATTTACTGCTTATAGCAAAAATAAATTTCTAGAATCGCAGCTAAAAGGAAATTCAGATTTTGAAAAACTAAAAAAAGCGAGCGAAGGCTGGTATATTATTTCTAAAAAAAATCAATCTTTATATTTCAATGATTTGCGCTTTGGACTGTTAAATGACGATTCAAAAAACCCTCAATTTGCTTTCAGCTATCAATTTATTGCAAGCAAAACGGAACTAAAAGCGGTTGAAGTTCCTAAAGACAAAAGGGACGGAAAGCGATTACTTCAAAAAATAGTTACGCGGATAAAGGGAAACTGAGTATTTTTTTTTAGAAATATTAATCACTCTTCAACCATCCCGTAATACTCATTCTGGTATTTTGGGTGACCAAAACTTCATGAACTAATTCGTCACTCTTAAAGAAAACTGTTTTACCTTGAGTTGGGGCTATCTTTTGATTGTTATTAGCTTGATGAATCAGCAACTCACCACCGTCACTTTCTTGCCAATTGCTGTTCAGATAACTGATCATAGAGTATTTTCGGCTGGGATTATTCTTGAATTGATCCAAATGTTTGAGATAAAAATCGCCCGATTCATACAACGAATAATGAAATTCATATCCCGTTATTCCAGCATAACAACTTTCATTCAAATAAATAATAAAAGCTTCTATTTGAGCAAAAAACTCATTTTCGAATGCGTTGTTGTGTTTTTTATCCAACCAATAAATGGAATCGCTTCGTATTGCACCATCATAAGAAACCTTTTCTGCGTTACCAATTCCTGCTTCCGTCAACAGACTATTTTGGTTTAAAACAATCAAATTTTGTTTTAGATTATTAGCTAAATCGGTACTCAAAAAATGTTCGGATATGCCTACCTTATTTTCAATATAAGTAGCAATCAAGGCTTCAAAGCTATTTTCCATGTCTTTCTTTTTGACTGCTTAGACGGTCAATGAGGCAAGGTAGACTAATAAAAATCAGTAACGCCGATAAAGAAATAAATAAATGGGACGCTTACTTTATTCTCTAGAAAAAACGCCAAAAATACATCAATTTTTAAACAAAAAAGTCATTTAAGGAACTACACAATAGTGATTCCTTAAATGACTTATAGTGTAAAAAACGTATGTTATTTACAATTTACTAATAAAGCTTCCGTAAATATCCTTGAACTGATACCCTTTAGAAAAACGGTCTTTGCTTAGTTTTTTATATTCAACCAATCCCCAAAGAATAAATTCCTTCATGAAAAATTTATCTTCTTTTTCCAGTTGCGGTTGGTATTTTTTGATTAAAATTTCAAGAGGAACAATACTTCCTAATATTCTTTCGTATTCTTCATCAGAACAATCGTCTGATAATTCGAAACCACTTTCGGCAAAAAACCATTCGATGATATCCGTGTAGGCATTTTTGACACCTTCTTTCTCTAATTTTTCGATTTTTGGAAAATATGCAGGGAAAAAAGTATGGATCGCATCGCCCAATAAATGTTGTGCTACGGCGGCAGCTCCCTCCTGCTCTCCTTCGTAAACCAATTCGACTTTTCCGGTAATAGCAGGAATAATTCCCATAAAATCAGACAATCGCAACGTTGTTTTATCTACTCCGGATTTCAAAGCCCTTCTTTCTGCAGTACTTAATAAGTTCTCAAAAGCGGTAATACTCAATCTGGCACTCACCCCACTTTTGTTATCAATATATTCGCTTTCTCTTGCTTCAAAACTGATTTGTTCTAATAAATCTCTCGCTAACGAAGGCACGTAAACCATATTATTTTGCGTGGCGTCCAGCTTTGCTTCCTGTTCTGTAATGGTTCTGGCAATTTTAATGGTTTCCGGGTAATGTGTCAGGATTTGAGAACCTATCCTGTCTTTTAATGGGGTTACAATACTCCCTCGATTCGTGTAATCTTCTGGATTTGCTGTAAATACAAATTGCAGATCAAGGGGCATTCTCAATTTGAATCCACGAATCTGGATATCGCCTTCCTGCAAAATATTAAATAGTGCTACTTGGATTCTCGCCTGTAAATCCGGTAATTCGTTGATAACGAATATACAACGATTCGCTCTTGGAATCATCCCAAAATGGATCACACGATCATCCGCATAGGACAGTTTTAAATTTGCTGCTTTAATTGGATCGACATCTCCAATCAAATCTGCAACGGTTACATCCGGCGTAGCTAATTTTTCGAAAAAACGGTCGCTTCGGTGTAGCCAGGAAATGGGAGTTGCATCGCCTTTAGTTTCAATAATATCTTTGGCAAAACGAGAAATGGGCTGCAACGGATCGTCATTAATCTCGGAACCTGTCACAAACGGAATGTATTCGTCCAACAATTCGATCATTTTGCGCGCCAATCGGGTTTTGGCTTGACCACGAAGCCCTAATAAATTGATGTTGTGACGCGACAAAATAGCACGTTCTAGTTCCGGAATTACGGTATCTTCAAAACCGTGAACACCTTCAAAAGTTGGTTGTCCTGATTTAATTTTATTTCTTAAGTTCGTACGCAACTCATCTTTGATGTTTATACTTTTGTAACCTGATTTTTTTAATTCTCCGAGAGTTTTTATATTTTCTATTTTCATATTGCTTTTAAAATTGTTATTATTGTTAACTGTCAATTTGTTCTCGACTGTGCTCGAACTGACAACTGAGACTGTGACTAATTACTATTTTATTCTCTTTTTACGATTGGTTTCATAATCCTCAAAAATCATTTCACCCAGTCCTTTTAATCCGGTATAAAATGCTTTTCCTTGATTTGATTCGGTGAATTTATTGACGAATTTTTGCAAATACGGATCATTCGCAATCATAAATGTGGTGATTGGAATGTGTAGTTTTCGGGCTTGCTGCGCCTGATTGTAGCATTTATCCACAATATATTCGTCGAGTCCGTTACTGTTCATATAATAGGAACCGTCTTTTTCGCGGATACAACTTGGCTTCCCATCGGTAATCATGAAAATTTGCTTGTTGGTGTTTCGTTTCCTGCGCAGAATATCCATGGCTAGTTGTAAACCGGCAACTGTATTGGTGTGGTAAGGACCCACTTTTAAATACGGTAGATCCCGAATTGCAATGGTCCAAGCGTCGTTTCCAAAGACCAGAATATCTAAAGTATCTTTTGGATAACGTGTCGTAATCAATTCAGCAAGAGCCATTGCTACTTTCTTGGCGGGAGTAATTCTATCTTCACCGTACAAAATCATACTGTGGCTGATGTCGATCATCAAAACAGTACTCATCTGTGATTTATATTGCGTTTCTTCGACAACTAAATCATTTTCGGTCAACATAAAATCTGCTACTCCGTTATTGATTTGGGCATTGCGTAAACTTTCGGTCAAGGAAATTCGTTCGAGTCCGTCACCAAAATGAAATTCCCGAAATTCCCCGGTATGTTCGTCACCGTTTCCGGAATGTTTAGTCTTGTGATTGCCGCTTCCGGAGCGTTTCAGATTACCAAAAATATTGTCCAAGGCTTGTTGCCGAATGGCACGCTCCGTCTTGGCAGTAATACCAATTCCAGCAGTTCCATCCTCTTTAAGTTCATCGCGGATGTATCCTTTTTTCTTTAAATCTTCAATAAAATCATCAATACTGTAGTGTTCATCAGTGAGTTTATATTCTTTGTCCAATTCCCGTAACCAGTCGATTGCTTCATCAAAATCTCCTGAAGTATGTGTAATTAATTCTTTGAAAATACCAAAGAGCTTATCAAACGGAGACTGAAAGGGGGCTTCGTATTGCTTGAAATAAAAACCTTTTTTAGTGTCATTTTTCATAGCCAATAAAATTACACCAATAAAAAATGTATGCTATACAAACATTTATTAATTTTTAGTTAAAAACGATAAAATCCAAAAAAAGCTACCTAAAAAAATTGTCCGTCCACATAAAACCAACATCCATTTTCAAGTTTGAAAGTAGAAAATTCATGATGAATTTGTTTATGAAGTTTGGTGTCTAAAAAATGAGCTTTGAATTCTACCGTGTTCTCTGTGGATTCTATAATTTCCAATTGCTGCCATTTATTTGAGGTGGCCCAATTTAGAATTTCAGATTTTGAATGCTGCTTTCTCACCGTAATATGGGTCGTGGCTAACAAATAATCTACTTGATGCGTTGCATAAGCTGAATATCTGGAACGCATTAAAGACTCCGCAGTAGTCGCTTTTTTTACTCCATTAATAATGGGTTCACAACAATCCTGGAAATTTTTATCAAAACCGCAATAACATTTATTTTTGATCATTCTTTGATAAAATTCGTCTAAATGGATTCGGTTGCCTGTCCATTTAACCCTACTATTTTTTGATGCAACTGGTTCAACAAGACTTGATAGCGGCTTATCTCCATTAGGTCTTCATCCTCTTCGGCAAAATCCAGGAGTTCATCTAATTGCTCGCTAACTTCTGCTAATTTAGTATTGGCTTCCCGGGCATTTTTTTTAGCAATAAAATCTATTATTTGCTGAACGCCACTTTTTACTTCGCTAAATTTATTTTTTTCCATGATGTAGTTACATTATTTTTCTGAAGCCTTATCTTCATTAAATTTTTTAGTGATTTGCTTTAGTTTTTCCTTGCGCAGCATTTCAGCTTGTTTTAATTTATCCTGCGCTTTGTGCAACTTATCGTTGTGTTTTTTAATATTTCTTTCGTTATTTCTACTCATGCTCTTGCGCTCTAAATTATCAAATGTTGAATCAATTTTTCGATTCAAAAACTACTGCAAAGTTCGGTTTAATTATTGAAATTAAAATTGTTTTTAGTTTGATAGTGCTTCTTTTAATTGTCAACAGGCTACTTTACGCTTTAAATTTTCAAATGGGCTTTGAAATATCTTCTCCGTAGTGTACTTTTTTTTTGCGAAAATCATTTTTTTTTGATATCAAAGATTATGAGGCAAATACTGTAAATACACTAAAAAATATATAAAACACAAAAATTGATACTGCAACTAAATCAAAAAAAAAAATATACTTTAATCTTTATTTTTTATATATTTATTTTTTTAATGATATTGCCTCAAAAACCTACTAAAAATACTACATAATGTCTAAAAAAAAACATAATAAATTCATCCGATGGTTTATAGACAAGCCCAGGACAATGGGCTTCATGACATTTCTCATTTTAAGTTGTCTCACTGGTTTCATCGTTTGGCAGCAATACCAACTAATAAAAGAAGATGAACAACGCGAAATGAATACTATTCTTCATTTTGTTCGTCAAAACATTCATCAATCGCTTAAAAACTGTTACACTTCAACGTTAACATTAGCACTGACCATCAATGACAAAGGTGTTCCTGAAAATTTTGATTCCGTAAGTAAAAAACTGATTGAAACAAATACCGACATCAGTGCAATTCTGCTGATTCCTAATGGAATAATTAAGTACATCTATCCTTTAAAAGGCAATGAAGCATCCTTAGAATTAAATGTTTTAACAGCACCACATCAAAAAAAGGAATCTTTAAAATCTATAAAAACCCGAAAAATGTATTTTGACGGGCCTTTGAAATTAAAACAAGGCGGAATGGGAATTATAGGACGGTTTCCAGTATTTGAAAACAATAAATTTTGGGGATTTTCAGCCATTATCATTACATTAGAAACTTTTTTAGAAACTTCAGGGATAACAGATATTGATGATTCTAAATATTACTTCCAGTTTTCAAAATTTGATAATGAAAAAGAAATTTTCTATTTGCCCATTAGAACTGAATTTTCAAAAAATTATACTATTTCAACTTCTATTCCGGATGGCAACTGGAAATTATATCTGATATCAAAACACGAGAATTACCTCTATCCTCAAATTTTAATTCCTGGAATTATTGGTGTATTTTTTGCTGCGCTTTTTGGTGTTTTACTATTTATAGTACTGAAAATACCAAAAGAATTGCAGTCTCTTGTAAATACTCAGGCCACAAAATTATTGAATTCTGAAATAAAATTTGAAGCCATATTTGATCAGGCACCTGTAGGAATAGCGCACATAAATTCCTTAACCGGTAATTTTATTGAAATCAATAACCAATATTGCCAATTATTAGGATATTCTGAAAAGGAAATGAAACACTTAAATTTCCAATCAGTAACGCACCCCGATGATTTAGAACAAGATTTAATAAAACTTGAAAAACTCCGGAATGGTGAAATTACTGAGTATTCAGTGGAAAAACGGTATTTTACAAAAACTGGTACTATTCTTTGGGTCAATCTTACGGTATCAGCACTCTATAAAAAAGCATCCACTAATATCGCTATTATAGAGGATATTTCAATAAAAAAAGAAGCGGAGCAATTAATCAAAAAAAGTGAAGACCGGTTCAAAAGCCTTTTTCTGGACTCTCCATTACCTCTTAGAGAAGAGGATTTTTTAGATGTTAAAAAATATCTGGAGGAATTAAATTTGTTTGGGGAAAACAAAGAAAAGGTAACAGAATATTTCAACAATAATCCCGCAGTTGTTGACAAATGTCATTCTTTAATTAAAATTATCAATGTTAACAAAGCTAACTTGTTGCTTTATAAGGTTTCCTCATTAGAGGAATTAATAAGTATTAAAGGAGAATTGTTTAATATGAAGTCCAGAGAAGATTTCATAAAAAATTTGGTCTCAATTACTCAATATAACAAACAATTTATTATTGAAACCGTAATAAAAGATTCAGAAGGCAAATTACGGGACATTAACTTAAGATGGAATGTTATTCGTGGTTATGAAAAAACATTTGAACGAATCATTGTTTCCACATTAGACATTACTGATCGAAAATACTCTGAAAAAATAATTATAGATTCACAACAAAGAATTGAATCCTTGATAAATACCGTTGATGGAATTGTATGGGAGTGTAATGCTACTGATTTTTCTTTTAATTTCATTAGTCAGAAAGTTGAAAACATATTAGGTTATACCCCTGAGGAATGGCTTAAAAGCCCTACTTTTTGGAGTGACCATCTCTATTCAGAAGATAGTGAATGGGTTCAGAATTATTGCACTATACTAACAAATGACAAGGCAGACCATGATTTTGAGTATCGGATGGTAGCCAAAAATGGGGATGTAGTTTGGCTGCGTGACATCGCAAATGTTGTCATTGAAAATGGTAAAGCAGCAAGATTACGAGGCATTATGATTGATATTACTAAAACAAAAGAAGCTGAAAAAGAGTTAAAATCATCCTTTACTCTTGTTACGGAACAAAATAAAAAATTGCTGAATTTTTCCTATATCGTTTCTCATAACTTAAGATCACATACTAGCAATATTACTTCAATTATAGGATTAATCACCTCCTCAGAATCCGAAGAAGAAAGAGCGGAAATGATGGAACTTTTAAAAACAGTCTCTAGTTCGCTGAACGAAACCATGTTACACCTGAATGAAGTCGTAAACATAAGCACAAATATTGGTTTAGTATCCGAACCTTTGAACCTAAAACAGTACATTCAGATAACACAAAATGTACTTTCGGAACAAATTATGGCCCATGAAGTCACTATTATTTCAGCCATTTCAGATCAAATAATGATAAATTATAATCCGGCTTATCTGGAAAGCATACTTTATAATATTATTTCAAATTCTATTCGTTACAGACATCCCTTGCGAAAACCCATCATAAAAATTACTTTGATTATAGAAAACGAGATGAAAGTCCTTCAAATTTCGGATAACGGCATTGGGATTGATTTGGTTAAAAATGCCGATAAAATTTTTGGAATGTACAAGACCTTTACCCCTAATTCTGATTCAAAAGGAATTGGATTGTTTATTACTAAAAATAAAATTGATGCTATGGGAGGAAATATCACCGTGGAAAGTGAACCCGATATTGGAACAACATTTAAAATCTATATTCAATGACAAAAAAAGCAATCTGGATAGTCGATGATGATGCCATTTACCAAATTATCGTAAATAAAATAATTCAAAGGTCCGAAATATTTTCGAGGGTTTCATCATTCAAAAATGGAAAAGAAGCAATTGACCATCTTCATATTGCTGTAGAAAATAACGCTGCCCTTCCGGATATCATTTTATTGGATATTAATATGCCAATAATGGACGGCTGGGAATTTATGGAAGAAATGGGACTTATAAAATCTTTATTTGATAAACAAATCATTGTGTATATCGTGAGTTCCTCCATTGCAGTTGAAGATAAAAACAAATCTAAATCATATAAAAATATTCTGGGATACCTGTCTAAACCTATCACTACTAATGATTTATTATTGATTTCTTTATGTGATTAAAAACACGAAGCAGTCTATTAAGTAAGTCGAAAGTTTAAAAGTCGTAAAGTCAAAAGAATTAACTTTAAGTAAAACGAGTTTAAATCAGATTGTTACATAATTTTATCCTGATTTTAAAACACGACATTATACCATGGTTATTACTTAAAAGGCGAAAAATCAATATTTTTCAGATGATTCCGTGGCTGGCATCAAATGAATTCTTTTTTTATTTCCTCTAACGTTTTAGTGGTAAAAATTAATTGATTGATAATTTTCTCTCTCAAAAGATCAATATCGTCGCAATCAAAATAGTTAGCCCACGAAGTCAGATTGAATAAATTTCGGATCTGCTTGATGCGTTTAGTGGTTTCAAAACTGGTTCTCAAGATCGCTTTTTTATCATACTTTGGATTATTTCTGTGTTGGTAATTGACTGTTTTCTTTAGATAATTTGCTTCTAAATAATAGAGTTCTTCTATAGCATTATCTGGATAAAAACGATCCCAAGAAGCATAACCCAATTTAATTTTAGAAATTGTTTCTGGTTCTAAAGGTTCTAATCGCCATTTGCTATTAGCTAATCGTCCCCAATGATTGGACAACCGATACATTCCCGTTTTAGTATAATAATATTTACTGCCCGATTTGCTGTCATACTGAATTTTCAATCCATTTATAGCATCAATAGAAATTTCATCAAATACGCAGAAAGTATTTTTGAAAGAATTAGGGTTGGGACGAAAAATTTTATCCATGATGCAAAGGTAATCAGAAAATCAGGGCAAACACAACTGTTATTTGATTCCTATTCCAGGTGCTTAAATGACAGGTCAAACGCATTAAAATCATAATTCTGCATTCTTTTATAGATGCTCCAATAAAAAACAATACATTAGTGAAATTAAATTTTATCAAAAATTGTTGTTAAAAACACCTCAAACCGATCTCTTTATGAAAAAAACAGTACTATCGTTGCTCTTAGTTGGATTTTTTACGACAATGCATGCCCAACCATCAAAAACACCAGCAGCTACTCCTGCTCCAAAAGAAGAATATTCAGCTGCAAATCTTATTTTCAATCCGGATTCGCAGGTCATAACAGAACACAGCACAACTATCAAAGGTCAAAAAGTGCCTTACAAAGCCACCACTGGGACGATGCCGGTTTGGGATGAGGATGGAAAAGCAATTGCCGGATTATTTTACACGTATTATGAGCGTTCTGATGTAAAAGATCGTGCTGCCCGCCCTTTAGTCATCTCCTTTAATGGCGGTCCAGGTTCCGCTTCGGTTTGGATGCAGATTGCCTATACGGGTCCCACTTTAATTAATATTGATGATGAAGGCTATCCGTTACAGCCTTATGGAATCAAGGAAAATCCATATTCAATATTGGATGTTGCCGATATTGTTTTTGTAAATCCTGTTAATACCGCCTATTCAAGAGCGACAAGTAAAGAAATACCAACCACTAAATTCTTTGGTGTAAATGCCGACATTAAATACCTTGCTGATTGGATTAATGGATTTGTATCCCGAACCAATCGTTGGGCTTCACCCAAATATCTCATTGGTGAAAGTTATGGTACTACGCGTGTTTCCGGATTGGCACTAGAATTACAAAATAGTGAATGGATGTATTTGAACGGCGTTATTTTAGTATCGCCAACTGAATTGGGAATCACTCGTGGAGTCGCTTCTGAAGCTGCGCTGAAACTGCCTTATTTTGCTGCTACGGCTTGGTTCCACAAAAAATTACCTGCTGATTTACAGAACAAAGATTTAACGGATATGCTGCCTGAAGTAGAAGAATTTACCATAAATGAACTGCTTCCCGCAATGAGCAAAGGAGGCGCATTGGACGATCAAAAAAGAAAAGAAATCGCGTCCAAAATTGCGCGCTATTCCGGACTTTCGGAAAAAGTGGTTTTACAAAATAATTTAGATGTTCCCTATGATTATTTCTGGAAAGAATTGTTGCGCGATCAAGGATTTACCGTAGGAAGATTAGATTCTCGTTACAAAGGAATTGACCGTAAAACCGCTGGTGACAGTCCTGATTTTAATGCCGAACTTACTTCTTGGCTCCACTCCTTTACTCCTGCCATCAATATGTACTTGCGCAATAATTTGAATTACAAAACCGATTTCAAATACAATATGTTTGGTTCTGTGCGGCCTTGGGATGATTCCAATGATAAAACTGGAGAAAACCTGAGACAAGCCATGGCTCAAAATCCGTATTTGCATGTAATGGTTCAGTCCGGCTATTATGACGGGGCTTGTGATTATTTCAATTCAAAATACAACATGTGGCAAATGGATCCAAGCGGAAGACTAAATGACAGAATGTCCTGGAAAGGTTACAGAAGCGGTCACATGATGTATTTGAGAAAAGTAGATTTAGAAACTGCCAACGAGGATATCAGACAATTTATAAAACAATCCTTGCCGAAAGCCGGAGAGTCGGCAAAATATTAGTGGATAAAAAATTTCTAAAAAGGCTGTTCAAAATTATTTTGAACAGCCTTTTTTATTTTTTACATATACATTGGCTAATATAAAAATACGTAACGGCATTTACGGGAAAAACAAAACCTATTTTTGTGACGTGAAAAAATCAGTTTCAATTATTGGAGGAGGACCCGCAGCACTTATACTGGCTGCATTATTGGATTGTGAGAAATTCAAGGTTACAGTCTACGAAAAAAACAAAACACTGGGAAGGAAATTTTTGGTGGCCGGAAAAGGGGGATTTAACCTCACCCATTCGGAACCCATTGCTGAATTGATTGCACGCTATACACCACCTCATTTTTTGGAAAAAGCATTGCTTAATTTTGATAATGAAGACTTTAGACAGTGGATAGATACCATCGGTATCCCAACCTATATTGGCAGTAGCAAACGAGTATATCCTGAAAGTGGCATCAAACCCATAACAGTACTCAACGCAATTCTGGATGTTTTGACTAAGCAAGGTGTCGCTATTCAATACCAACACACCTGGACGGGCTGGAGGAACAAAGATGACATCGTTTTCAATACAGATACAGCAATAAAATCCGACTATACCATTTTTGCCCTGGGCGGTGGTAGCTGGAAGATCACCGGTTCTGATGGTACCTGGCTAGATTTATTTGAAAGAGAAAATATTCCTATCGTTGCTTTTCAATCTTCGAATTGTGCGTATCGGGTGAACTGGCCGGAAGATTTCATCTTGGAACATGAAGGCAGTCCGCTTAAAAATATTGCGATTAGCTGTTTGAATAAAAGACAAAAAGGCGAAGCGGTTATCACACGTTTCGGTTTAGAAGGAAATGCTATTTATGCACTTAGTCCATACATTCGGGAAGAATTGGAAAGCCAACAAAAAGCTACAATTTTCCTAGATCTCAAACCAACCTTATGTCATGAAGATTTGCTTGACAAAATTAGAAAATCAACTTTTAAAAAGACGAGCGAAACATTACAGAAAGAAGTAAAATTGAGTCCCGCGCAAATTGGACTTTTGAAAAAATACCTTTCGAAAGAAATCTACTTGAATCCAGAATTATTGGCTCAAAATATTAAAAAATTAAGCCTCGAAATTACCGGTGCTGCGTTATTGAACGATGCGATATCAACAACAGGCGGTATCCAACTGAATGCTGTGGACGAAAATTTTCAACTAAAAGATAAAAAAAGTAATTATTGCATTGGTGAAATGCTCGACTGGGATGCACCTACCGGAGGCTATCTCTTGCAAGCTTGTTTTAGTATGGGAATGCACCTCGCGCGCCACTTAAACAGTCTTTCTTAGATTTTATTACAACACCATTTCTTCAAACAAGCGTTGTGTTGTTTGTTCCAAATCATCACACAATCCTGGATGTGGTCTTGAGGTTTGAATGGCGGAACTGCGAAGTGCTGTCAACCAACGGAAACGCGATGGAATATCAAATTGTCCTATTGGTCCTCCTGATTTTTCGCCATGCGCTACTTTGGCAAATGCCAGTATATTTAAATGCAATTGTTCTATATCCAAATCGTCCGAAAAAACTTGGAGTTTGGATTCATTTACTGCATACAAAACCTTGATGAATTTTGCTTTTTTACAAAACAGAATAATACCCACATTGAGGAATTCTTCGCGTTCTACCCTAGGCACAACCCGGATTACGGCATACTCATATAAGTGCTTTTCTTGCATTTTGTGCTTCGTTTATAAAAATTTCGGAATGGTTCAAACGCGTTATTAAAAACTGAAAATAGACTTCCCGAATTGCATCCGGAGTTTCATCGGTATCTTCCCAATGGAGCCATACTTCCGGAATCAGATTCACGATATTTTGCAATACATCGTCAGTCATTATTTTTTTAAATGCTACATCAGTTTCTATTAATAAAGAAGCCTGAGGCAACAAAACATGGTCTTTAATCAGTGCAAAAGGACTTTGTGCTTGCTTTTCCCAATTGGTCCACGAATGATGAAAATAAAGACTTGCGCCGTGATCAATAAGCCATAATTCTTTATGCCAGATCAACATATTGGTGTTTCTAAAGGTTCGGTCCACATTGGTGATAAAAGCATCTAACCAAACAATTTGGGAAGCTAGTTTTGGCTCTACTAAAGTGACAACAGGATCAAAATTTATGGCTCCCGATAAATAATGCAATGCCAAGTTAAGTCCTTGACTGCCTTGAAGCAAGTCCTGAATTTCTTCATCGCCTTCGGAACGTCCAAAAGCTTCGTCGAGATTTGCAAAAACGAGTTCCGGCATTTTTAAGTTTAATACACGAGCAATTTCTCCACCGATTAATTCGGCAATTAAGGCTTTTACGCCATGTCCGGCACCTTTGAATTTCAGTACATATTTAAAATCGTCATCGGCTTCAGCGAGCGCGGGCAAAGAGCCACCTTCCCGCAAAGGAGCGATGTATCGTGTAACATTTACGGTTCTAAGATGTGGTATTTTTTCCATAATCAAATTGGATAAAGCAATTTTGCTTGGATACAAACTTACAAATAAGTGAGAAGAATTTCGTGTCTATTTTGCAAAATGATTGCTAACAATCTGTCAATCTGACGAAAAATTAACCTTATCAAGAATATTTTTTATTGCTAAATTGTATCAATAATAAGTTGAATAAATTAGCTATTCATAAAAAAATTACCGGAAACTACAATGATATTCCTCCCTCGTCGGAATGACAAAAGGAAAAGAAATAAAATGAAATGGTAAAAGACAAAATACTACTCCAAGTTTTCTATACTCAAAAAAGCTTTCCCAATATTCGCAATCACATCTGAAGCGATAAAAGATTGATAGCCGTTTATGTTAATACACTATTCGTGTCTAAATTTAAAAAAGCAAACAATCCCTTTTTATTTAATTATCAAAGAATTAAGTACTAATTTTTAAGAAATAGTTTATATTTGAGTTATTATTAAAAATAAATCTCAATGAAAAAAGTTATTTATCTATTGCTAATTTTAGTTTTAGCCTCATTTACAACTTCAAAAGAGCTAATACCAATTTCCGGGAAAATAACCAATACCGCGAACGGGACTATCAGTATAAAAGGAGAATTATTTGAGAAAAAAATCAAATTAAAAGCTGATGATAGTTTTTCAGAAAACATAAATATTCCATATGATGGAATATATACCCTTGAAACTGGTAAAAACAGTATACCAATTTATTTATCAAAAGAGACTAATCTAATGCTACTCGCTGATGATAACATTTTTAACACAAGTTTAAAATATAAAGGCAAAGGTAGTATCGAGAATCAATATATAATTGAAAAATTAAAGATAACCTCTCAAATTTCAGATGAAGAATTGTATAAATTGGATGAAATGGAGTTTCTGAATAAAGTGAATGAAATCAAAACTACTATTTCGGCCTTGTACAATACTATTAAATTTTCTAACGCCTATTTCAAAGAAAAAGAAGTTGCTAACATTAATTATTTAGAGCAAAAACACATACTATTTTATAAGAATTACCATCAACTTCATGCCCATTTAAAAGGGTTTCAAGTTTCAGATGTATTCCCGAAATTTGATAAAAAAATAGATTTAGATAATGATGCAGATTTTTTATTTTCCCATGAATACCAAAAATTAGCTACGTTAAAATTCTTTAATAATATAAAATTTAACGGAACTAATATTGATTTCATCATAGCTAAAATCATTAATATTAAAGTTCTTAAAAGTCAAAACCTTAAGAATTTCATAATTCATAATTCCATTTATGACATAAATATTGATAATGCCAATTATGAAAAAATATACCAAGAATATCTTTTCATTACAAATAATCCAAAATTAAAAGAGAGTCTTAGTGCTATTTATAATACCATAATAGCGACACAGCCTCACAAAGCATCACCACAATTTCATTACGAAAACCAAAAAGGAGGAAAAACATCTTTAGAAAGTCTAAAAGGAAAATATGTTTACATTGATGTTTGGGCAACGTGGTGTGGGCCTTGTCTTAAAGAAGTACCATCCTTGAAAAAAGTGGAAGAAGAGTATCAAGGTAAAAATATTCAGTTTGTTAGCATTTCTGTTGACAATATTAAAGACCGACAAAAATGGAGCAATCTTGTAAATCAAAAAAAATTAGGAGGAATTCAATTATTAGCAGATCTGGACTTCAGTTCTGAATTTATTAAAGCTTACGAAATAAAGGAAATTCCCAGATTTATTCTTATTGGCCCAGATGGCAATATTGTAAATTCAAATGCTCCAAAACCATCAGAAACCAAACTGATTGATTTGTTTAACGAATTGAAAATATAATTTTTTTTGAAACCTTTTTAAGAAATTTTATTCTGTAATACTCAAAAAAGCTTTCCCAATATTCGCAATTACATCTGAAGCGATAAAAGATTGATAACCCGTTTCTGGCAAGGCAATATCCGCGGTTAATCCGTGAAGATACACGCCAAGAATTGCGGCACTAATGGGTTCATAGGCTTGTGCCAAGAGACTTGTAATCATTCCCGTCAAAACATCACCCGTTCCAGCGGTTGCAAGCGCAGCATTTCCGGTGGTATTTTCGTAGAAAGTTTTACCATCAATGATTTGGGTGGGTGCACCTTTCATAACGATTATAATTTCGTGTTGTTTGGAGAAAGAGATTGCTTTATTCATTTTTTCTTCTTCGAAATGCCATTTTCCAATTAATCGTTCCAGTTCTTTGGGATGTGGCGTTAAGATTGTTTTGGGCGGTACTAAAGAAAACCATTCTTTGTTTTGGGATAAAATATTCAGTGCATCGGCATCAATCACTAAAGGCGTTTTATTTGTTTTTAAAAACTGATGCAGCGCATTTTGGGTTTCTACGGCCTGACCCAATCCAGGACCAATTCCGATGGCTTGTGGTGTAATGTCGAAAGTAATATTGGAAATTGATTTCTCCTGATTGTCAGTTAAAACCATGACTTCTGGGATTGAGATTTGTAAAATATCGTACCCACATTTCGGAATGAAAACGGTAACTAATCCGCAGCCGGTTTTCAAAGCTGCTTTAGAGGATAAGCTCACTGCTCCTATTTTGCCGTAACTTCCGCCAATGATTAAAGCGTGTCCTTGAATACCTTTGTGGGTATGTTTGTCTGGTTGTTTGAGGCGTTTTAGAATTTCTTTTTGGTCAATATAAATAGGATTCGTCATGGAAATTTATTTGTTTAAAATTACGAATTTAATAGGAAACAAATTCGTTATTTGAACCGAAATTCCCTAGCCCTGATTATAACGGAAATCCTTATTATACGCCTTTTTGGCGAATAATAAGATTGCAGTGAAAAGCAGGAAATAGCTCCTAAAAATACTTATTACAAATCCTACAGTACAGATTGTTCCGAAAACGTTTGAAACTTTAAACTTTGCTTCGCTCCGCCTTTGTCACCCGAAATAAAATCAATAAATTAGCAAAATTAAATTTTATAGAAAAACACAATGAAAAATACTGCGCTTACGCACATACACGAGAGTTTGGGAGCAAAAATGCTACCGTTTGCCGGATACAATATGCCCATTTTATATGAAGGAGTGAATGCGGAACATGAAACGGTGCGCAATGCCGTGGGTGTTTTTGACGTTTCTCACATGGGTGAATTCCTGCTTACGGGTCCAAATGCATTGGCTTTGATTCAGAAAGTGACTACAAATGACGCTTCGACTTTGACTATCGGAAAAGCGCAATATTCTTGTTTGCCAAATAATGATGGTGGAATTGTAGATGATTTGCTTGTTTATAAAATGAAAGATGAGCAGTATTTATTAGTAGTAAATGCGTCGAATATTGAGAAAGATTGGGATTGGATTTCGGCTCAAAATGATTTGGGTGTGGAGATGAAAAACCTTTCGGATGATTATTCATTATTGGCAATTCAAGGGCCAAAAGCGGTTGAAGCAATGCAATCGTTGACTTCAAAAGATTTATCTGCGATTCCGTATTACCATTTTGAAGTGGGTGAATTTGCGGGTATCAAAGATGTAATTATTTCGGCTACAGGATATACTGGTTCTGGAGGTTTTGAAATTTATTGCAAAAATTCAGAAGTAGAACAAATTTGGACTAAAGTTTTTGAAGCAGGTGCGGCATTTGGAATCAAGCCAATTGGTCTTGCAGCTCGTGACACGTTGCGATTGGAAATGGGTTTCTGTTTGTACGGAAATGACATTAATGACACGACTTCGCCACTGGAAGCTGGTTTGGGATGGATTACAAAGTTCACAAAAGAATTCACGAATTCAGAAAATCTGAAAAAACAAAAAGAAGCGGGTGTTTCTAAAAAACTGGTTGCTTTTGAAATGCAGGAACGTGCGGTGCCAAGACACGATTACGAAATTGTAGATGCAACAGGAAATGTGATCGGAATTGTAACTTCGGGAACGATGTCACCTTCAATGAATAAAGGAATAGGAATGGGGTATGTAACTTCAGAAAATAGTGCTTTGGAAAGCGATATCTTTATCCGAATCCGTAAAAATGACGTCCCTGCCAAAGTGGTAAAATTACCTTTTTACAAGAAATAAAATCATTGGATAAAGTTTAGAATAACTGTATTTTTGCAGTTCAAAATAAGAAATAGAAATGGGAAGAGCGTTTGAGTTTAGAAAAGGAAGAAAAATGAAACGTTGGTCAGCAATGGCCAAAGCATTTACCAGAATAGGAAAAGATATTGTAATGGCCGTAAAAGAAGGCGGACCAAATCCTGATGCCAATTCCAGATTACGAGCCGTGATCCAGAACTCTAAGGCAGTGAATATGCCAAAAGAAAATGTGGAACGCGCCATTAAAAAAGCAACCGATAAAGACACGGCCAATTATAAAGAAGTTTTATTTGAAGGATATGCACCCCATGGTATTGCCATTCTGGTTGAAACTGCTACTGATAATAATAACAGAACGGTGGCTAATGTTAGGAGTTATTTTAACAAATGCAATGGCACATTGGGAACACAAGGTTCAGTTGAATTTATGTTTGATCACACCTGTAATTTTAGAATCCCGGCAAACGGAATTGATCCTGAAGAACTAGAGTTAGAGTTAATCGATTTTGGTGCTGAAGAAGTTTTTGAAGACGAAGATGGTATTTTAATATATGCGCCCTTTGGAAGTTTTGGAACCATTCAAAAAGAATTAGAAAACAGAGGACTGGAAATTCTTTCTTCCGGATTTGAAAGAATCCCCCAAATTACTAAAAAACTATCGGAAGCTGAAATGGCCGATGTAGAAAAATTAATTGAAAAAATGGAAGAAGACGATGATGTCATGAACGTGTATCATACTATGGAAGAAGCATAAACTTAATTTCTACAATAACTAAAACTCTAGCTTCGGCTGGAGTTTTTTTGCCTGAAAATGTATGACTTTAAAATTAAGCCTCGGTCATTTATTGTTTTAAATATTCTCTGGAGTGTCCCATATCCTTTTTTATCAGGTGCTCAAGTAATAAATCAAAAATAAAAAAATACAATATTTAATTAAAAAATACAAGTTCCATTATTTAGTGAATATAAGTTTAATTCACGGTCTACAATTAACACGAAGAGATTTAGCAAACGAGTATTTTTAATATATTTTTTCCTGATATCAAGTTTCTTATATTTGCCTACTTTTTGATAAATGCGACGCCCAAAAAACAAGCGAAACAGCCAGCAAGTGAGAGCATAATTATTTAAAAATAGAGCACCATCATTGAATATTAAGAATAAAAGGGAAAATTATTTTTTGTGACAATTTTCAGCAGAATGTAGTCCCTGATTGAATGCGTGTAGTGAATTAACTAAATATTCCTAATACAGAATATCGTTCTAAGGAACGTTTTAAATTATAACATATATGACAAACAACATTCTAATTGAAAATCAATATAAAAGAACCAGTTTATTTGAAAAAGAAAATGTAAACTATTTAGTGCGTATTTTAAAAAGGTTTAATACTGTACCAAAGATAAATAACATCAATATAATCACCTCAACTAGTGAGCCTACTATTTTCAAAATTATACCCAATAAATCGATTATAATTGGCTCGTCCTTTTTGAACAAACCTATTTTAGCTCTAGTTTATTTAAGATATGGTATTGAATGGCAGTTATGGTACAAAGCGTTGAATAACGAAAAAAAAGAGGCTGTTTTATGCGATATCGCTGCACTTGAAGTGATTCGAATATTTTATAATTTACTACCTAAAGATGATAAAGAAAAATTAGAAGATCTTGATTATGTTTTAATTAATTTAATCAAAAATGATACCTATTTAAATACAGAATCTTCATTAATAAACGAAGAGCTACAATCTTTCCATGGTTTAAAAAATTTAAATACTGAACTCAAAGAATCTTGGAAACCTATTATTGAAAATCTAGCAAAACCCACCGAATACTTATTAATGTCTGGAGGAGATCTTAGATTGAATATCGACGAAATTCATTTGCTAAACAAATACGGATGTCGCCCATTCCCAAGACCTGATGCATTTACTTTTGCCTCATCTACGGCGTCCAGCGTTTCAAATTTTGCTTTTGATAAAACCGATAAAGTGAGAAGTATATTAATTAGAAACAGCTTGAAAAACAGTTTTAAAAATACTACTACCGAGTTTTCTGAATTACTAAAAAATAACCTTAGAAAAATATTTAAATTAAATGAGGAATGTGAAATAATTTTTTCTCCATCAGGTACCGATTCGTCGCTGCAAATAGCAGCTATAACACAAATTATTTCCGACAAAGAAATTACACACATTTTGGTAGCCTCTGATGAAACTGGTAGTGGCGTTGCTGCCGCATTAAAGGGATGCCACTTTGAAAACACTACTGCACTAAATTATCCAATTAAAAAAGATACTAAAATTGAAGGCTTTAGAGAGGTTGATTTAATTAAAATCCCTTTTCGAGATGAAAATGGCGCATCAAAATCTTCTGCTCAATTAGATAAGGAAGTATTTGATGCCGTTATCAAGACCAAAAATCAAGGCAGGCACATCGTGTTACATACTATGGACCAATCAAAATTAGGGTATCAATCTCCCAGTGACGAATTTATAAAAAAACTAAATACACTTGAAAATTTATCAATTCAGATTATTGTAGATGGCTCACAGCTTAGATTAGATCCAAAAGACATACAAAATTATTTAAACAAAGGGTATATTGTTACTATAACAGGAAGTAAATTTTTCACGGGCCCTCCATACTGCGGTGCATTAATTTTACCTAAAAGTGTCAACAAATTAATACATTCTGTAAAAAACACATTACCCAAAGGTTTAACCCAATATTACAATCATTCTGATTGGCCGGCTTCTTGTTTTTGTTCCAATGAATTATCCGATGGGTATAACTATGGTTCCTATATGCGCTGGAATGCGGCCGTAGTTGAAATGGACAGATACTACAAAACACCTGTTTTATATCGAAATATGGGTATTGAGATGTTTTGCAATTTTGTTGATGATTCCATAAAAGAAGCCACTTTTTTACAGCCTATTTATGGTGATGAAACAAAAACGAAGAGTTACAGTAGTAAAGAATTTGGAATACGAAATATCCGTACCATTTTTCCTTTCTTTATTTTTAAAGATAATGAAGTTTTATCTGTTGATAACGTAAAAAAATTATATACGTTATTAAATACTGATTTATCGGATCAGTTTGAAGGTTCTTCATTAGAAATCATTCGGCTTGCTGCCCAAAAATGCCATATTGGTCAAGCAGTTAATGTAAAATATACTACTGAAATTGAAAGTGCTATTTTAAGAATTAGTTTGGGAGCAAGAGTTATTTCTGAAAGTTGGGTCAACAGAGATATTAGTCTCTTTTTTAGAAACATAGAATTACAAATGAGCCAGATCACGATCACTATTAAAAAAATCGAATTAATACTTAGTACTCCTGAATTATTGGATTAACCAAAAAAGTATTCTTCTTTATATGATCAATAAAAAAGTCCCATTTGCAAAAGCTAATGGGACTTTTTATTTATAATTTCAACTTATTTTATCATTTCTATTTTTTGAACTTCTTCTTGGTTTATACTGTCAAAGAAACCTTGTTCATGCATCCAATCATCACTAAATACTTTACTCATATAACGAGAACCGTGATCTGGAAATATGGCAATAACAACACTGTTAACATCAAACTCTCCTTCATCAGCATATTGCTTGATGGCTTGCAAAACAGCTCCTGAAGTATATCCTACAAATAAACCTTCTTTCCTTGTGATTTCTCGAGCCGCATGAGCACTTTCTTCGTCAGTTACTTTCATGAATTTATCAATAATATCAAAATCCGTTGCTGATGGAATTAAGTTCTTCCCTAAACCTTCTATTCGGTACGGATAAATTTCATCATTATCGAATTCTCCAGTTTCATGGTACTTTTTTAATACGGATCCAAAAGCATCGACTCCAAGAATTCTAATGTTTGGATTTTGTTCTTTTAAGTATTTTGCAGTACCGGAAATAGTTCCTCCTGTTCCACTACAAGCAATTAAGTGTGTGATTGCTCCATTTGTTTGCTTCCAAATTTCCGGACCGGTAGACTTATAATGCGCATCAACATTCAACTGATTGAAATATTGGTTGATATACACCGAGCCTTTCGTTTCTTCATGCAAACGTTTGGCAACATTATAATACGAACGTTTATCATCAGCAGAAACATGCGCCGGACAAACATACACTTTAGCGCCTAAGCTGCGAAGCATGTCTATTTTGTCTTTAGATGATTTAGAACTAACAGCCAGAATACAGCTATATCCTTTTATAATACTCACCATTGCTAAACTAAAACCCGTATTGCCGGATGTTGTTTCAATTATAGTATCACCAGGAGATAAAACACCTCTCTTTTCAGCTTCTTCAATTATGTGCAATGCTATTCTGTCTTTGGAGGAATGTCCCGGATTAAAAGCTTCTACTTTTGCATAAAAAGCACCTTCTAACTCTTCAGTGACTTTATTTAACTTAATAAGAGGAGTATTACCTATAAGTTCTAAGACATTATTGTAAGCGTTTACTTTTTTTTTCATAAAAAAATAGTTAGTTGCAGCAATTTCTAATTACACCTCGAAAGTTACAAATTTAACAAAAAAAAGCTGTTTAGTTTTTAATTTTTTCTAAATCTAATAAAAAACTATATTCCTTTGCTAATTCCTTTAAGGCTTCAAACCGACCTGAAGCACCGCCGTGACCCGCATCCATATTCGTATTAAGATATAAAACGGTATCATTTGTTTTTTGAGTACGGAGCTTTGCAACCCACTTGGCAGGCTCCCAATATTGTACTTGTGAATCATGAAGTCCGGTAGAAACGAACATATTAGGATAGTTTTGAGCTTTTACGTTGTCATAAGGAGAGTAGGATGCCATATAATCATAATATTTTTTCTCGTTTGGATTGCCCCATTCATCATATTCTCCTGTTGTAAGCGGAATCGTGTCATCAAGCATCGTGGTGATAACATCTACAAAAGGAACCTGCGCAATTACTCCGTTGTACAATTCCGGCGCCATATTGACAACTGCTCCCATTAATAATCCACCTGCTGAACCGCCCTCGGCATATAAATGTTTTGGTGAAGTATATTTTTCCTGAATCAAAAACTTAGAACAATCAATAAAATCAGTGAAGGTGTTTTTCTTTTTCAATAATTTTCCGTCCTCATACCATTGTCTTCCTAAATCTTCACCACCGCGAATGTGTGCTATGGCAAATACAAATCCTCGATCCAAAATTGACAAACGCGTAGATGAAAAATAAGCATCCATGGTAACGCCGTATGAACCGTAGGCATAAAGCAATACCGGATTATTCCAATCTTTTTTCAACCCCTTTTTGTACACCATAGAAATGGGTACTTTGGTACCATCTGTTGCTGTGGCCCAAACACGCTCTTCGATATAATTATTTTTATCAAATTTACCCCCAAGAACCTGTTGCTCTTTCTTGATTTCTTTCTCTTTGGTTTTCATATTAAAGTCAATAACTGAAGATGGCGTTGCCAATGATTGGTAACTGTAACGCAAAATATCAGTATCAAAATCCACATTTGTCGTCGTATATGCGCTATACGTTTCGCTTCCAAAAGGCAAATAATATTCTCCTTCTCCACTCCAAGGCATAATACGAATGTGGTTCAAACCATTGGAACGTTCTTCTACAACTAAATAGTTTCTAAAAATTTCGATATCTTCCAGTAAAACGTCTTTTCGATGCGCAATGACATCTTTCCAATTTTCTTTTGCAGTAGCGTTTTCAGGGGTTTTCATCAACTTGAAGTTAGTTGCTTTGTCCTTATTGGTCATGATATAAAAAGAATCTCCAAAATGAGAAATACTGTATTCTAAGCCGCGAACCCTTGGTTGAAAAACCACAAACTCTCCATCTGGAGTATCTGAATTTAAAATTCTGTACTCGGTTGTTAAGGTACTTCCGGAGCCTATTACAATATATTTTTTTGATTTTTCTTTGCCTACAGAAACATTGAACGTATCGTCTTTTTCATTAAAAACTAATATATCAGTAGCTGAATCTGTGGCTAATTTATGTTTAAAAACTTTATCAGACCGCAAGGTAACTTTATCTTGTCTGGTGTAAAATATCGTTTTATTATCATTGGCCCAAACAGAACTTCCAGTAGCATTTTCAATCTTATCCGAAAGAATTTCTTCCGTCTCTAAGTTTTTGATTTGTATCGTATAAATACGTCTTCCAACGGTATCAATACCAAAACTCGCAAATTTATTGTCCGGACTCACGCTCAAACCACCCAATTGAAAGTAAGAATGGTCTTTAGCTAAGTCATTACAGTTGAATAAAATTTCCTCAGTAGCGGTAAGACTTCCTTTTTTTCTGGAATAAATGGGATAATCCTTTCCGGTTTCAAAACGCGTGATATAATAGTAACCATTGTATAAGTAAGGAACCGATTGATCGTCTTCCTTGATGCGGGCTTTCATTTCTTCGTATAATTCTTTCTGAAACCCTTTTGTATCCACAGTCATGGCTTCATAATACGTATTTTCTTGATTCAAATAATCAATCACTTCCAGGTTCTCTCTCTCGTTTAACCAGAAATAATTATCTACCCGTTTTTGGTTGTGTTTTTCTAAAGTTTTTGGAATTATTTTAGCTACGGGAGAAGGAATATTTTTTGACATTTGTTGCGCTTTTATATTAGTAATTGATGGTGCAAAAATAACACAAAGACAACTTAAGACGAGTTTATTTTTCATGAATATTTTATTGATTATAACTATGCAATATAGTAATTTTGTAAATCAAATTAATTTAAAAAATTAAAACATGGATTTAATGGGAATGATGGGCAAACTTAAAGAGACCCAACAAAAGATAGAAGACACAAAAAAACGTTTAGATACTGTTCTTATAGACGAACAAAGCACTGATGGTTTATTGAAAGTTACTTTGACTGCCAACAGAACCCTAAAATCAATTATTATTGACGACACTCTATTAGCAGATAAAGAGCAACTGGAAGATTATTTGATTTTAGTATTGAATAAAGCAATCGAAAAAGCGACAAATGTCAATCAGAGCGAACTGGATGTCGTTACTAAAATGGATATGCCAATGATTCCCGGAATGGAAGATTTGTTTAAATAAAAAAGTTTAAAGTTTAAGGTTTAACGTTTTTTGATCACGATAAAAACTTTAAACCTTAAACTTTAAACAAATTCTCCAAGAAGAACTATACTAACTTCTGCAAGGTTTCCAATACATAGGTATGCATAACTTCCTTATAATCAAGATGCGTGACTATTCGCAGTTTTCCATGCCCCATGGAACTGATTAAAATATTTTTTTGCTTTAACAATTCAATTAAATTCTTTTCGATACAATTTGGAACCAACGAGAAAATCAAAATATTAGTTTCAACCGGCTCTACTGATGCAACCCAGCTTACCTTTTTCAAAACTTCGGCAATTTCTTTCGCTCGCCTATGATCTTCAGCAAGGCGTTCTATATTATTGTCCAAGGCATATATTCCTGCTGCTGCCAAATAGCCTACCTGACGCATTCCGCCACCTAATATTTTTCGAATTCGCAATGCTCTGTGAATCGTGGCTTTGTCCGCTAACAACGCCGAACCAATTGGTGCTCCCAAACCTTTAGACAAACAAACCGAAATGGTATCAAATAATTCACCAAATGCTTTTGGATCTTGATTTTTGGCTACCAAAGCATTCCAGATTCGGGCGCCATCCAGGTGAAATTTCAAATTATTAGCATCACAAACCTTTTTTATTTTTTGCAAATCTTCCAGTTCATAGCAAGCGCCGCCACCTTTATTAGTGGTGTTTTCTACACAAACTAAACTTGTTAAAGGACTGTGGTAAAACTCCGGATCATTGATGGCTCCAGCCACTTGCTCTGCAGTTATCATTCCGCGGTTTCCGTCTAATAAGCAACAAGAAACGCCACTATTGAAGGAAACACCGCCGCCTTCATAATGGTATACATGTGCATATTTGTCAGCAATTAATTGTTCTCCGGGTTGGGTATGCAATTTTATCGCTGTTTGATTGGCCATCGTTCCTGAGGGAAAAAAAAGACCCGCTTCCATACCAAACATCTCAGCAACTCTGGCTTCTAGGGCTATAACTGTAGGATCTTGTTTGTAAACATCATCGCCTACTTCAGCATTTAACATATGAACCAGCATTTCACGTGAAGGTTTCGTGATTGTGTCGCTAACTAAATTTATTTCCATATTTATTTTTATTTTCAGTACGGACAATTCGCGAATTGTCTCTTCGTAAAATTTTTCTATTTTTGTGCCACAAATTTACACAATACCGTTTATTAATTCCAACTAGTTCCGTTAAAACTACACTAATTGTAGTACACGGCAGCAATTTTGATAAATTATTGAAAACAGACCAACCAAATTAATATAATTTTATGACAACTACCGAACAAATTAAAGGTATTGTAGAGCGCCTTGGTGCGTTGAGGAGGTATCTTTGACGTTGATGCCAAGCTAATTGAGATCTCAAACGAAGAAGAAAAAACCTTTGCCCCTGATTTTTGGAACAATCCAAAAGAAGCTGAGATCATTGTAAAAAATCTGCGAAATAAGAAAAAGTGGATTGAAGATTACAATAAAGCAGTCGAAATGACGGATGAATTGCAACTTGCCTATGATTTTTACAAAGAAGGTGAACTTACCGGAGAAGAATTAGACGAACATTACTACGCCACTCAAGCGCATATTGAAGCCATTGAATTCAAGAACATGCTCTCGGACGAAGGGGATACTTTGAGTGCTGTGGTACAAATTACTGCTGGTGCCGGTGGAACCGAAAGTTGTGATTGGGCCGAAATGCTCATGCGCATGTACATGATGTGGGGCGAAAAATACGGTTACAAAATCAAAGAACTGAATTTCCAGAAAGGAGAAGCTGCCGGTATCAAGACCGTAACACTCGAATTTGAAGGCGATTATTCTTTTGGATATTTAAAAGGCGAAAACGGCGTGCATCGACTGGTACGAATTTCTCCTTTTGACAGCAATGCCAAACGTCATACCTCATTTGCATCCGTTTACGTGTATCCACTGGTAGATGATAGCATCGAAATTGACATCAATCCTGCTGACATTGAGATCACGACTTCGCGATCCAGCGGAGCTGGTGGACAAAATGTAAATAAGGTGGAAACTAAAGTACAATTGTTTCATAAACCTACCGGAATTCAAATACAATGTTCCGAAACGCGATCGCAGCAAGACAACAGACAGCGTGCCATGCAGATGTTACGCTCTCAATTGTACGAAATTGAGTTAAAAAAGAAACAGGCACAACGCGCTGATATTGAAGCTGGTAAAATGAAAATAGAATGGGGTTCCCAAATCAGAAATTATGTCATGCAACCTTATAAGTTAGTCAAAGATGTTCGCACCGGTTATGAAACCAGCAACGTTGACGGCGTTATGAATGGAGAAATTGATGAGTTCCTGAAAGCTTATCTAATGATGATGGGACAAAAGGAAGAGGAATAAAATACCATTTAGTTAAAATAAAACAGATCCTACCGGCTTTAAAGTCGGTGGGATTTTTTTTATAGATAAACCCCTTTTTTAACGGCAACATTTTATCATGTTACTTAAGGCATCATACTACTCTTTACCTTTTTTTCTAAAGCCATTAGAAAACGGTATTATTTTCTGCTTAGTAATTATTCACGACCCACAATTGCATCCCATTTTCAATGCTAATTTTTTTCTGTTTTGAAAGTAACACTATTATGAAGAAAAATTAATTTAAAAAATATCCTATTGTATTAATCTAAACCGCTATAGTTACTGTTTCTTGTCTTGTTTTAATTAAAAAAAGTAAAAATTAGCACCATCCATCCAAATGTAAAAAAAGGAAGACGAAAAGAAACAACATCTAAAAAGAAGGCTTTTAGATGTGTTTACTTTACGCATAAAAAAAAGTTAATGTGGGAATTATGTAAGTCTTATTCCTCATAATATTTTTATCTTTGTTATTCAATAATTGTTATTACAAACTAGAACAATTTTATTTTTTTCAAAAAAACCAATCTACTTCGTAAAAATTTCCTAACCAATTATTGAATTATACATGCTAAAACCATCTGTTTTTACATTATAAATTATTTTTGGCAGAAGCCAAAAATTAATCTTCTTTAAATATTAGAATTATGGCCATACAAACAACGAATCCCGCAACAAACAAAATTTTGAAATCATTTGATGAAATGACCGACAAGCAAGTAGATGATGTCATTGTACAAGCTGCCAATACCTTCCAAGATTGGAAAAAAACATCATATTCTGAAAGAGCGGCTGTTTTAAACAAAGTAGCTTCTTTAATGAGAGAGAAAAAAACAGCTTTGGCTACTTTGATTACACTCGAAATGGGAAAAATATTTTCACAGGCAGAAGGTGAAATTGAATTAAGTGCTAATATATTAGATTATTATGCTCAAAATGGCGAAGCATTTTTAGCCGATAAAAAATTAGAACCTGAACTTGGCGAGGCTATTATCAGATCAAGCCCAATAGGCGTTTTACTGGGTGTTCAACCGTGGAATTTCCCTTTTTATCAGGTAGCTCGTTTCATTGCGCCAAACATCATGGTAGGAAATACTATCTTAGTAAAACACGCTTCTATGGTTCCTCAATGTGCAATTGCAATTCAAGATTTATTTAAAGAAGCGCAAGCGCCAATTGGATTATACACTAATTTGTTAATCTCAGGAAAGAGAGCTTCAGCCATTGTTTCTGACAAAAGAATCAAAGGCGTTTCACTTACCGGTAGTGAAGCCGCTGGTGCAAGTTTAGCTACAGAAGCTGGTAAAAACCTTAAGAAATCAGTTTTAGAATTAGGAGGTAATGATGCCTTAATCGTTTTAGAAGATGCCGATATTGATAAAACTGTAGAATGGGCCGTAGTAGGTAGAATGAACAATAATGGACAAAGCTGTATTGCTTCCAAAAGAATTATTGCTATAGAAGCTATTGCTGATGAATTTATCGAAAAGTACACAGCCAAACTAGCTAAATTAAAAGTAGGAGATCCAATGGATTCAAATACAGAATTAGGTCCATTGAGTAGTGAAGAAGCTTTATTACACTTAGTAGATCAAGTGGAAAGATCAGTTGCTGCCGGAGCTACCGTTTTACTTGGAGGAAAAAGAGTTGATGGTCCGGGAGCCTTTATGGAACCTACCATTCTAACGGATCTAAATCCTGAAATTCCAGCATATCACGAAGAATTATTTGGACCAGTTTCCTCTTTTTACAGAGTAAAAGACGAAGCTGCTGCAATTGCCTTGGCGAATGATTCTGATTTTGGTTTAGGAGGATCCATATTTACTAAAGATATCGAACGTGGAAAACGACTTGCAGATCAAATTGATTCTGGAATGGTATTTATCAATCACCCAACTTGGACACAAGCCGATTTACCTTTTGGAGGAACCAAAGGTTCTGGTTACGGTAGAGAACTCTCTGAAATTGGAATTCATGAATTTGTAAATAAAAAATTAATCCGTATCAGTGGATTATCTGATCCTTTCTAGAATAAGACAATATCTCGATTTTTACATTCAAGAAAAGCATCTAAAAGTACAAAATATGTCAAAATTAAACGTTAGTCAAAAATTAATCCAATCGCATCTTTTACATGGTGAAATGATTGCGGGTCAGGAAATTGGAATCCGGATAGATCAGGCATTATTACAAGATGCAACTGGAACATTGGTCCAATTAGAATTAGAAGCCATGGGTCTAAAAAAAGCCAAAACAGAAGTTGCGGTTCAATATGTGGATCACAATCTTTTACAAACGGATTCTAAAAATGCCGATGACCATTTATTTTTACTTTCGGCGGCACAAAGATTTGGTCTTTGGTACAGTCGTCCCGGAAATGGCGTAAGTCATCCGGTGCACATGGAACGTTTTGGCAAACCCGGAAAAACACTCGTTGGGTCCGATAGTCATTCTTGTGCTGCAGGGTCTTTGGGCATGCTGGCCATTGGAACCGGTGGTTTAGATGTTGCAGCTGCAATTGCAGGTCAACCTTATTTTGTCAAAATGCCAAAAGTAATGGGTGTAGAACTCAGCGGTAAACTACCCGATTGGGTTAGTGCCAAAGATATCATTCTAGAAATGCTAAGACGCTATGATGTAAAAGGCGGAGTGGGAAAAATTATAGAATATTATGGTGAAGGATTGAAAAATCTGAGTGTGATGGACCGTCATGTTATTGCCAATATGGGTGCTGAATTAGGTGCTACAACAACTGTATTCCCCAGTGATGATGAAACCAAACGGTTTTTAATTTCCCAAAATCGGGAATCTGACTGGACGGAATTAATTGCCGATTCAGGAGCAACTTATGATGAATATGCAGAAATTAATTTAAACGATTTGGTTCCTTTAATTGCACTGCCCACAAGTCCTGGAAATGTAGTTCCCGTGAGTGAAGTTGCCGGAAAAACAATTGGTCAGGTCGTTATAGGCTCTTCGGCAAATCCTGGATTACGAGATTTTTGGATTGCCGGAGCCATTGTAAAGGATAAAACCATTAACAGTGCAGTTTCATTTGATGTCAATCCTACATCCAGACAGACAATTCAAAACATGCTAAAGAATTTTACTTTTGCAAATTTGATTACTGCTGGTGCTCGTTTTCATCAATCAGGTTGTATGGGTTGTATAGGAATGGGGCAAGCTCCCGCTACCGGAACAATCAGTTTAAGAACCATGCCTCGAAATTTCCCAAGTCGTTCTGGAACAGAAGATGATCAGGTTTATTTGTGTAGTCCCGAAACGGCTGCTGCATCTGCCCTGACAGGAAAAATCACAGATCCTAGAGATATGGAAAAAATCTATGGCATGAAATATCCTAAATTTGAGAATCCTGAAGTAGAAATTATCAATACTGATATGCTCGTGGCTCCCCTAAAAGATGGATCAGGAGTTGAATTACATAAAGGTCCAAATATCAAATCGATTCCTGAAATTGAAGCTTTACAACAAGACTATCGAATTCCTATTTTATTAAAAATGGGCGATAATGTATCTACAGATGAAATTTTGAAAGCTGGAGCCGATGTACTTCCCTTAAGAAGTAATATTCCTGAAATCAGTAAATATGCTTTTAGTGTGATCGATCCTAGTTTTTATGACCGAGCCATGAAATCTAAAAAAGAATTTGGTGGACATATCGTTATTGCAAAAGAAAATTATGCCCAAGGTTCCAGTCGGGAACATGCCGCTCTTGCTCCTAAATATTTGGGACAAGTGGCTGTTATTGCCCAAAGTTATGCCCGTATTGCTTGGCAAAATTTAGTCAATTTTGGAATTGTGCCTTTAGAATTTATAAACGTTTCTGATTATGACAAAATGGAACAGGGAGATTTGATCCGTTTTAAAAACCTCCGTGAAGATGTTGTCAATAGAAATAATATAAAAGTAGTGATCGAAAAAGGGGACGGAAGCACTTTAGAATTTGAAACCAAACACAGTTTAAGTGATCGTCAAATTAACGTACTTGCAAAAGGGGGAATCATAAATGATTTCAGAACCAAACTATAAATTAGTTTTAAAAAAGAAAACAGGAAACAAAACTTCATTAGCTAATGGCTAATAGAGTTTTTATTAAACAAAAAAAAATGAAAACGAAACAAATCGTATTAGCATCAAGACCTAATGGAATTCCAACATTGAATGATTTTAGATCTGAAAATATAGAATTAAACGATCTAAAAAAAGGAGAAGTCCTTTTAAAAGGATTGTATTATTCCGTAGATCCCTATATGCGCGGTCGAATGAATGAAGGAAAATCGTATGTACCTCAATTTGAATTAGACCAACCTATAGAGGGCGGAGTTTTGGCTACTGTAGTAGAATCAAAATCCGATCTTTTCAAAACAGGAGATACTGTTCTGGGCGCTTTGCCTTGGAGCGAACAAATGATTGCCTCTGAAAAAGGCCTGCAAAAAATTGAATCAACAGTAGAATCCCTAACATATTATTTAGGAATACTGGGAATGACAGGACTTACCGCTTATTTTGGTCTAATGCAAATTGGAAAACCAAAAGCGGGAGAAACCGTTGTGGTATCAGGAGCCGCAGGAGCCGTTGGGATAGTAGTAGGCCAACTTGCAAAAATCCAAGGTGCTCGTGTAATAGGAATTGCCGGTTCTGATGAAAAAGTAAAAATGCTAAAAGAAGAATTTGGCTATGACGAAGTCGTCAATTACAAAACAAATACCAATATGAAATCCACAATTGCTAAATTATGTCCAAACGGTGTGGATGTTTATTTTGACAATGTAGGTGGCAGTATTTCTGATGCGGTTATCGAAAACCTGAATTTTCATTCCAGAATTGCTTTGTGTGGACAAATTTCCCTATACAACAGCACCGAAATACCAATGGGACCCCGAATCCAACCCATGTTATTAACCCGAAGTGTATTAATGCAGGGTTTTATTATCAATAATTTTCAAAAAGACTTTCCAGAAGGAATTGCACACTTATCAAAATGGGTCAATGAAGGAAAATTGAAGTTTACAGAAACTATAGTAGAAGGTTTTGATCAATTACCTACAGCGCTACTTGGTTTATTTAAAGGAGAAAACAATGGAAAAATGATTGTGAAAAGATAATTTATCCGAGTCAAATAAATAGAAAATAGCCGGTACTTATAATTAAGTACCGGCTATTTGTTTTATAATTAACCCCAACCATTGAATCAACAAAGTCTCTACCGCTAACTGTTGTTTGCTATTTATTGTAATCAATCAGCATTTCCTCATGTCCAAAGGATAAGGAACAATTACAATATTGTATTCACAATTTATATAACCACTCCATTAATTCCTGTTAAAGAAATTAGTAAGATTAGGAATTTCAACGCTAAATTCTTTTATTTGAAAAATATTAAACAACCAAATCCAATCTACACGGAATGAAATCTTATACAATCCAAGAAATTAATGCGATTCTTAATGGCGTAATTATAGGGAATACTACCCAAAACATTACTGCTCCTGAACAATTAGAAATGGCTACCGCTTCCGAAATTTCATTCATTGGAAACAAAAAATACGAAAAATTATGGTTTACTTCCAATGCTTGTGCGGCAGTTGTCAATGAAGATATTGCTATAGAACCCGGAGAAAATAGAGCTTTCATAAAAGTTAAAAATGCTGATTTAGCGATGTCTCAGGTACTAGAACTATTTGCTCCACCAACACCAGTATTTACTATTGACATTCATCCCAGTGCTGTGATTGATCCAACTGCCTCTATTTGCACTGGTGCCCGAATTGGTGCTGGCTGTTATATAGGACCTAATGTCATAATTGGAGACAACTCCACTGTATATCCTAATGTGACCATTCTAGATGAATGTACGATTGGTAAAAACACAGTAATCTGGTCAGGAACGGTTATCAGAGAACGATGCCACATTGGCAATGATTGTATTTTACATCCTAATGCGACAATAGGTGCGGATGGTTTTGGTTTTCGACCTGACCCACAAAGAGGTTTGGTCAAAATTCCGCAAATTGGAAATGTAATTATTGGTAATAGTGTCGAAATTGGCGCTAATACCTGTGTGGACAGAGGCAAATTCAGTTCAACCATTTTAGGTGACGGCTGTAAAATTGATAATCTAGTCCAAATTGGGCATAACAGCAAACTAGGTAAGTTTTGTATTATGGCTGGAAACAGTGGATTAGCAGGCTCTGTAACATTAGGAAATGGCGTAATCATTGGCGGAAGCGCTTCTATAAAGGATCATACCACCATAGGCGATGGTGCGATTGTAGGTGCCGGTTCCGGTGTAACAGGAGATATTCCTGCAGGAAAAACCATGCTAGGGTATCCGGCCGTTGAAGCTCGTGATGCACTCAAACAATGGGCAATTTTAAAAAGACTTGTAAATGAATCCAAACATAAATAACCTTTTTTTTTATTAAATTCATAAAAAAGCAGGAGGTAACTTCTGTTTTTTTGTTTTTAAATCAAAAAAATATTCCGTTTTCTTTCTAAACCAATAAAATTTATTTAGTTGAATTTTGTATTTTAGCCCAAAATTATTTTTAACATTCTTTCATCATGGATTTAAACTTCAACAAAAACGAAGACCACAATAAACTTTTACTTTCCGCATTGCGACAAAAATTAAGCATAGTTAAATTAGGCGGCGGTGAAAAACGCATTCAAAAATTACATGGTGAAGGCAAAATGACCGCTCGTGAACGTATTGATTATTTATTGGATCCAAAAGCGAAATGCATTGAAATTGGAGCATTTGTTGGTGAAGGAATGTATGCAGAACACGGTGGATGCCCATCAGGTGGTGTCGTGGTAAAAATAGGGTACATCAGAGGCAAACAATGTATTGTTGTAGCCAATGATGCTACCGTAAAAGCGGGAGCCTGGTTTCCTATAACGGCCAAGAAAAACTTACGGGCACAGGAAATTGCTATGGAAAACCGACTGCCAATTATTTATTTAGTAGATAGCGCCGGAGTATATTTGCCTTTGCAAGATGAAATTTTCCCGGACAAAGAACATTTTGGACGTATTTTTAGAAATAATGCCCAAATGAGCAGCATGGGAATTACCCAAATTGCTGCTGTAATGGGAAGTTGCGTCGCCGGTGGAGCTTATTTACCCATCATGAGTGACGAAGCTTTGATTGTCGAAAAAACAGGAAGTATTTTCTTGGCAGGAAGTTATCTTGTCAAAGCTGCTATTGGCGAAAGTATTGATAATGAAACTCTGGGCGGAGCAACTACCCATTGTGAAATTTCCGGTGTGACCGACTATAAAGCCAAAGACGATAAAGATGCATTGGATAAAATAAAAAATATAGTTGATAAAATAGGTGATTTTGATAAAGCTGGTTTCAGCCGAATTAAATCCCAAAAACCAGCATTAGACGAAAAAGAAATCTACGGTGTTTTGCCAAAAGCCAGAAATGAGCAGTATGACATGATGGAAATCATCAATCGTTTAGTAGACAATTCAGAATTTGAAGCTTATAAAGACGGCTATGGCCAAACTATTATCACTGGTTATGCCAGAATAGATGGTTGGGCAGTGGGAATTGTTGCCAACCAACGAAAAGTGGTAAAAACTAAAAATGGTGAAATGCAGTTTGGTGGCGTAATCTACTCCGATAGTGCAGATAAAGCCACCCGTTTTATTGCCAATTGCAACCAGAAAAAAATCCCATTGATCTTTGTTCAAGATGTTACTGGATTTATGGTAGGATCTAAATCAGAACATGGAGGAATTATAAAAGACGGTGCCAAAATGGTAAATGCGGTATCCAATTCCGTTGTACCAAAATTCACTGTAATTGTAGGAAATTCATATGGTGCTGGAAATTATGCCATGTGCGGAAAAGCGTATGATCCAAGATTAATATTCGCCTGGCCAAGTGCGGAATTAGCCGTTATGGGCGGAACCCAAGCTGCAAAAGTGCTGGCTCAAATTGAAGCCTCTTCGCTTAAAGCAAAAGGAGAACTCGTAGATGAAATAAAAGAAAAAGAATTATTTGATAAAATAAAAGCCAGATATGACGAGCAAGTTTCGCCTTATTATGCCGCATCACGATTATGGACAGATGCTATTATTGATCCCTTAGACACCCGAACTTGGATCTCTATGGGAATAGAAGCGGCTAACCACTCGCCTATTGATAAAAAATTTAACTTAGGAATTATTCAAGTTTAACTCCTAATTTACTGGCACTTATATTTATTATTTTGTACACATATAATTGCCTTTATTCAAAGTATTGGTAGTTATAGCATTAGCCCCTTTGCGATATAACGTGCTGAAAATCTAAACCAAATTCATTTTAATTATTTAATAGTGGATATGCAAATAAAAACTGCACATTAAGTTAAGCTACATTTTTGTAATTAATTTGATTGTTAAATTCTTCAATA